>CALMVH010000180.1:4097-9650 GCA_937873165.1 uncultured Rhodospirillales bacterium | reverse complement strand
ATCTCATTCCGGGCCATCACGCTGATCCCCGACCGCGTGCTGGCGTGGATCGGCGTGCAGGGCGGCAGCGCTGTGCGCGTCACGGCCGAAGCGCCCATAGTGGCAGCGCCGATCGCCAACAACGGGTATGTCCGCGAACCGCTGCCTCGCGCCATTATCGAGAACGACGTGATGAACGCCCAGATCGCGCGGGGCAAGGATACTGCGTCGGTAACCGGCGACCGGCCGCCCGCTCCGCCGGCGACAGGGCAAAAGAACATCGATCATTTTCCGACCCAGCGCGGGCCTTGATTTAGCGCTACGCCCGGTCATACTCACAGTCGCATGGCATCCTATATCCTGCGCCGGCTGCTGCTGATCGTACCCACGCTGCTCGGCATCATGATCCTGAATTTCGGCATCGTGCAGCTGGCGCCCGGCGGTCCCGTCGAACAGATGATCGCAAAGGCCCACGGCCAGGGCAACGCCGCCGTGTCACGCATTTCATCCGACAGCGATGCCGGAGCGGCGCCGGTTTCGTCCGGCAAGTACCGCGGGGACCAAGGCCTGGACCCCGCCGTGATCGCTGCTATCGAAAAGGATTTTGGTTTCGACAAGCCGTTTGCCAAACGGTTTGCGCTGATGATGAGGCACTATGCGACGTTCGATTTCGGGGAAAGTTACTTCCAGAACCGCCGGGTGATCGACCTAGTGAAGGAAAAGCTGCCGGTTTCGATATCGCTCGGGCTGTGGACGACGCTTTTGATCTACGGCATTTCTATCCCGCTCGGCATTGCCAAGGCCGTGCGCAGCGGGTCGCGCTTCGATGCCTGGAGCAGCATCCTGATCGTCTTCGGCTATGCGATCCCCAGCTATCTGTTTGCGATCCTGCTGATCGAACTGTTCGCCGGCGGCAGCTTCCTGCACCTGTTTCCGTTTCGCGGCATCCATTCGGAGAACTGGTCCGGTTTGCCGTGGAGGCGCCGGATCGCGGACTACGCCTGGCACATGGCCCTGCCGGTCACCGCCATGGTCATCGGCGGCTTTGCCAGCCTGACCATGCTGACACGCAACTCATTTCTTGACGAAATCGGCAAGCAATACGTCCTGACCGCGCGCGCAAAGGGCCTGAAGCCTGCGCGCGTGCTGTACGGCCATGTTTTTCGCAATGCCATGCTGATCGTGATCGCGGGCTTTCCCGCCGCCTTCATCGCCGTGCTGTTCACGGGATCGCTGCTGACCGAGATCATCTTTTCACTCGACGGGCTGGGCTTGCTCGGTTACCAGGCGACGCTCGCCCGCGATTACCCGATCATGTTCGCGACCCTGTACATCTATACCCTGATCGGGCTGGCGCTGAACCTCCTCAGCGATTTGATGTACGTGATCGTCGATCCGCGCATCGATTTCGCGGAGCGCTGACCGGTGCGCGGCGCCCGCAGCTGGACAATCTTCCGCGCCAATCCGCGCGGCTATTGGTCCCTGTGGATATTCCTTGTGGTACTCGCTGCCAGCCTGTGCGCACCGATGATCGCCAACGACCGGCCGCTGATCGTGCGCTATCAGTCGCATTGGTTTTTCCCGATCCTGCGCGATCACCCCGAAACCGACTTCGGAGGTGATTTCGCCACCAACGCGGATTTCCGCGATCCCTATATCGCCGGATCGATCCGCAAGCAGGGCTGGATGCTGAACCCGCCGATCCCCTACGGCTATGGCACCGTAAACTTCCAGGTTGTGCCGCCATCGCCGCCCAGCCGTGATAACTGGCTCGGCACTGACGATCAGGGCCGCGACGTGCTGGCGCGCCTGATCTACGGCATGCGGGTTTCACTGGTGTTCGGGTTTTTGCTGACGGTGCTGAGCTCGGCCGTCGGGATCGCGGCCGGCGCCGTGCAGGGATATTTCGGCGGTCTGGTCGATCTTTCACTGCAACGCTTCATCGAAATCTGGGGTGGCATGCCGACGCTGTATCTTCTGCTGATCATGGGCAGCCTCATCACGCCGGGGTTCTTCACGCTGCTCGGTCTGATGCTGCTGTTCTCGTGGATGCAGCTTGTGCAGTACGTGCGGGCCGAGTTCCTGCGCGCCCGCAACTTCGACTACGTGAAGGGCGCGCGTGCCATGGGTGTCGGCAGCGCAACGATCATCCACCGCCACATCCTGCCCAACGCGCTGGTCGCAACTGTGACCTTTCTGCCGTTCATCATGACCGGCAGCATCACGGCGTTGACCGCGCTGGATTTTCTCGGCTTCGGCATGCCCCCCGGTTCAGCCTCGCTGGGGGAGCTGATCGCCGAGGCCAAGAACAATTTGATAGCCTGGTGGTTGAGCGCCGTCGCCTTTGTGTCGATCGGCGGTGTACTCAGCCTGCTGACCTTCATAGGCGAAGCCGTGCGCGACGCCCTCGATCCCCGCCATGCCGACAGCCTGCCATCTTCAAACGTGGAGCAGACCATATGATGATTACCCGCAATTATTCCTGGATGGGAACAAGGGAAACTGACGTTTTCTCGTGGAACAGGTTGAGCGGCATAGGCGGAACGGGAAGCGTGAAGTCGCCTACCTGGGCCATGGAAGACATACAGTAATGAGCCTTCTGACTGTCGAAAACCTGGCGGTCGATTTCGGCCTCTTCCATGCCGTCAAGGGCGTTGGCTTCACCCTCGACAAGGGCGAGACGCTGGCCTTGGTGGGAGAGTCGGGTTCGGGTAAGTCGGTCACCGCCCTGTCGATCCTTCAGTTGCTGGCGCCGAATGCCTCGTACCCGTCCGGCAGCATCCGTTTCGACGGGCAGGAACTACTGGGGGCCTCCGAAACGGTGCTGCGGCCGATCCGCGGCGCACGCATTGCCATGGTATTCCAAGAGCCGATGACGTCGCTGAACCCATTGCATACCGTCGAAAGGCAGATCGGCGAATCCCTGCTGCTGCATAAGGGGCTGCGCGGCGCCAGGGCACGGGCGCGAGTCATCGAGCTGCTGGAACTCGTTGGCATTCCCGATCCCGTCAGCCGCCTGCGATCCTATCCGCATGAGATGTCGGGTGGTCAACGGCAGCGGGTGATGATCGCCATGGCGCTGGCAAACGAACCCGACATCCTGATCGCCGACGAACCGACAACGGCGCTGGACGTGACCATCCAGGCGCAGATCCTCGACTTGCTGGCCAGCCTGAAGGCGCGCTTCGGCATGGCGCTGCTGCTGATCACCCATGACCTTGGGGTCGTGCGCAAGATGGCCGACCGGATCGCGGTCATGCAGCATGGTGAAATCATGGAAACCGGTACAACGACAGCGATCTTCACCGCCCCGCAGCACGCGTACACGCAGATGCTGCTGGCGGCGCAGCCGAAGGGCGCGCCCGTTCCGGCTTCGGACAAGGAGCCGGTTCTGGTGGAGGCCACCGATATCGCCGTGCGGTACGCCAAGCGCGGCGCGGGGCTGTTTCAGCGTAGAACCTACACGGCGGCGGTACAGGATGTCGGCTTCTCGCTGCGGGCAGGGCAGACGCTGGGCGTTGTCGGCGAATCGGGTTCGGGCAAGACGACGCTCGGACAGGCTTTGCTGCGGCTCACGGCCAGCACCGGCACCATCCGGTTCCAAGGCCAGGATATCGCAGCCTTGTCGCAGAAAGCCCTTCGGCCCTTGCGGCAGCGCATGCAGGTCGTTTTCCAAGATCCGTACGGCTCGCTCAGCCCGCGTCTGACTATTGCGCAGATCGTGGGCGAGGGGCTGACGGTGTTCGACAAAGCCCGCCCACCCGCCGAGCGCGAGGCTCTGGTTGACGCAGCCTTGACCGAAGTCGGTTTGTCGCCCGACATGCGCGGCCGCTACCCGCATGAATTCTCGGGCGGCCAGCGCCAGCGCATCGCGATTGCCCGCGCCATGATCCTGAAGCCAGCCTTTATCGTGCTGGACGAGCCCACCAGCGCGCTGGATGTGTCGGTGCAGGCGCAGATCGTCGACTTGCTGCGCGACCTGCAGGCTCGCTATGGCACAGCTTACCTGTTCATCAGCCACGACCTGCGCATCGTGCGCGCGCTTAGCCATGAGGTCATGGTGATGAAGGACGGCAGGATCGTGGAACGCGGTCCGACCGAACAAATCTTTACGGCCCCGCAGCAGGACTATACCAAGGCGCTGCTGGCAGCCGCGCTGGATTTTCGCGCGTAGTTTGATTTACCGATTATCGTGGCGGCGCGTTCATGGTAGTCAAGCGCCGGACGCGTCTTCAGGTCAGCACTTCTCGGGTTCGAAGTAGCTTCGCATGCCGTCGGAAGTAGCGAAAGTGACCTTAAAGGATTTCACAGGGCGGCCAGCACGGCATCGCCCATGCCGCTGGTCGAAACCTGCCGGCACCCTTCGGCCATGATATCGGCAGTACGGATGCCCTGGTTCAGCACAGCTTCGATGGCACGTTCGATGCGCGCGGCTTCATCGGGCTGGTCGAAGGTATAGCGCAGCGCCATCGCGAAGCTGAGGATGGCGGCAATGGGATTGGCGATGCCGCGTCCGGCGATATCGGGGGCCGAACCGTGGATCGGCTCGTACAAGGCGGCGCGCTTGCCGGTCGGCTTCTCCGGACCCAGCGAGGCCGAGGGTAGCATGCCGAGCGAACCGGTCAGCATGGAAGCCTCGTCGGACAGGATGTCGCCGAACAGATTGTCGGTCACGATCACGTCGAACTGCTTCGGGTTGCGGCACAGCTGCATGGCGCAGTTATCCGCGTACATGTGGCTAAGGGCCACGTCTGCGTATTCCACGGCATGCAGCGCGGTCACGTCCTCCCGCCACAGCTTGCCCGACTCCATGACGTTGGCTTTCTCGACCGAACAGACCCGGTTGCCGCGCACGCGGGCAAATTCAAAAGCGATGCGGGCCACCCGCTGGATCTCCGCGGTGGTATAGACCTGGGTGTTGACGCCGCGCCGCTGGCCGTTGCCCAGATCCTCGATGCCGCGCGGCTCGCCGAAGTAGACGCCGCCCGTCAACTCGCGCACGATCATGATATCGAGGCCGCGCACGAGTTCCGGCTTCAGGCTGGAGGCATCGACCAGGGCATCCAGCACCATGGCAGGGCGCAAATTGGCGAATAGCTGCAACTCCTTGCGGATCTTCAGCAGCCCGGCCTCGGGACGATTGTCATAAGCCACCTTGTCCCATTTGGGGCCGCCGACGGCGCCAAGCATCACGGCATCCGCCGCCTGGGCCTTAGCCAGCGTTCCGTCGCTGATCGGCACGCCATGCACGTCGATCGATGCGCCGCCGATCAGGTCTTCCACCATGTCGAACGTCAATCCGCGATGCTGTCCAAGCCACTCGATGATGCGCCGCAGCTGCGCCATGATCTCGGGACCAATGCCGTCGCCGGGCAGGAAGAGGAGGGTGGGGGGCATATCTGTCTCCTGTGTCATTCCCACGAAGGCGGAAATCCAGACCAATCAATCCTGGGTTCCCGCCTGCGCGGGAACGACAACAATATTCAGGTCCACAACCAAGGCTGCGTTTCGCGTTGCCGTGCCTCGAAGGCGTCGATGTCGGCGGTATGCTGAAGAGTCAGGCCGATATCATCC
>CALMVH010000180.1:274-4087 GCA_937873165.1 uncultured Rhodospirillales bacterium | reverse complement strand
ATATCATCCAGGCCGTTCAACAGGCAATGCCGGCGAAAGGGCTCGACGGCGAAGGCGATCAGCATGCCATTGGGCTGCCGGATCGTTTCGGTTTCCAAGTCGATGGTCAGCCTCTCGCCCGCTTCGGCGTGCCGCATCAGGCCGTCGACTTCGGCTTGATCCAGCCGAATCGGCAGCATGCCGTTCTTGAACGAGTTATTATAGAAAATATCGCCAAAACTGGGCGCGATGATGCAGCGGATGCCAAAATCCAGCAGCGCCCACGGCGCATGCTCACGGGACGAGCCGCAGCCGAAATTTTCATTCGCGATCAGGATCGTGGCATGCCGGTACGGTTCGCGGTTCAGCACGAAATCGGGGATTTCAGCCGTGCTGTCGACGTAGCGCATCTCGTCGAACAGATGCACCCCAAGACCCGTGCGCCGGATCGTGCGTAGGAACTGCTTCGGAATGATCTTGTCCGTATCGACATTGATCATCGGCAAGGGCGCCGCGATCCCCGTCATCCGCGTGAACGGCTGCACGGTTTACCCCCCCAGTGAGGGAGTACGGGCAGGGTGCTGCTTTGCTGCCGGGGCGCTTACTGCCCGGCGCAAGGCGTCGGCAGCACTGGACGGGGCCTCCTTGGCATGCGGAACCCGGTCCGCGTGATGACGGATCGGACCCGCTTTTTGAGGAGGAGCGATCTTCGAAACTTTGTCGGCGCGATGGTGAGGCATGTCGGCTCCTAGACAAAAGGGTGGATGGAAAGTCAGACTTTCGGCGACGGTACAGAGCTACCGGACCGTGGCAGAGTTTGAGCAAGAGCCGTGCCTTGCTGTGACGCTGTCACAGAAATCGCGCGTTTCTAAGTTTGAACTCGTAGACTCGAGGGGTCAAATTTACGATCGCTCATTATCTTGCAAGGTATGCCTTTGCGCATGTTGGTTCCTTAGCGATTGAAGTCACGGACGTCGGTCAGATGCCCGGTCACCGCCGCCGCCGCCGCCATGGCGGGGCTTAACAGGTGGGTGCGACCGCCGCGGCCCTGGCGGCCTTCGAAGTTGCGGTTGGAGGTCGAGGCGCAGCGTTCGCCAGGTTGCAGCTGGTCCTCGTTCATGCCGAGGCACATCGAACATCCAGCCTCGCGCCAGTCGAATCCTGCGTCGCGGAAAATAATATCGAGACCTTCGCGCTCTGCCTGCGCCTTGACTACGCCGGATCCCGGCACGATCATGGCGTAAACACCGTCGGCCACATGACGGCCTTCGGCTACCTTGGCGGCAGCGCGAAGATCCTCGATGCGGCTGTTGGTGCAGCTGCCGATAAACACCTTGTCCACGCGTACATCCGTCAGGCGTGTGCCCGGCGTCAGGCCCATGTAGTCCAGCGCGCGCTGGGCGGAGTTCTGCTTGTCTGTGTCGGCGAACTGGGTCGGGAAGGGAACCTCGCCGGTAATCGGCAGCACGTCTTCCGGACTGGTACCCCAGGTCACCAGCGGTACGATCTGGGCGGCTTCCAGGTGCACCTCGCGGTCGTACCGCGCACCCTCGTCGGCGGACAGGGTGCGCCAGTACGCGACCGCCTGATCCCACAATGCGCCTTGCGGAGCCATCGAACGGCCATGGACATAGGCGAATGTCGTTTCGTCGGGGGCGACCATGCCAGCGCGGGCGCCGGCCTCGATCGACATGTTGCAGATCGTCATGCGGCCTTCCATCGACAGGGCCCGAATGGCTTCGCCCGCGAACTCGATCACATAGCCGGTGCCGCCCGCCGTGCCGATGCGGCCGATAATCGCCAGCACGATGTCCTTGGCGGTTACGCCCAGCGGCAACTGCCCATCGACGCTGACGCGCATGGTCTTCGCGGGTTTCTGCAATAGCGTCTGAGTCGCCAGCACGTGCTCGACTTCCGAGGTGCCGATGCCGAAGGCGAGCGCGCCGAACGCCCCGTGGGTCGAGGTATGGCTATCCCCGCACACCATGGTGACGCCGGGCAGGGTAAACCCCTGTTCCGGGCCGATGATGTGCACGATACCCTGGCGGATATCCTTCAGGTCCCAACATTCTAACCCGAAGGCCTTCACGTTCTCCAGCAGGGTCTCGACCTGCAGGCGGCTTTCGGGATTTTCGATCGGCTTCGACCGGCTGCTGGTCGGCGTATTATGGTCGGTCGTCGCGATCGCGGCCTTCGCGCGCCGCAAGCCACGCCCCGCCATTCGCAGTCCTTCAAAGGCTTGCGGGCTGGTGACCTCGTGCACGAGATGACGGTCGATATAAAGCAGGCATGTCCCATCGTCCTCGCGGCGGACGACATGGCTGTCCCAGAGTTTCTCGAACAAGGTTCGAGGGGAGGATGCCTGCTTCGTGTCGACCTGATCCATCCAGTTACTCGCCTTGTTCGTTCATCCCGTGGCCGGTCGCGCGCTCGGTAATCCGGGCCGACTTGCCGCGTAGGCCGCGCAGGTAATACAGCTTGGCGCGGCGCACTTCGCCCCGGCGCACGACCTCGATGGAGGCAACGCGCGGGCTGTACAGCGGAAACACGCGCTCGACGCCTTCGCCGTAGCTGATCTTGCGCACGGTGAAAGACGAGTTGATGCCCGCGTTCTTGCGCGCGATGCACACGCCTTCATAGGCTTGAAGGCGCTCGCGGGTGCCTTCCACGACCTTGACGCTCACCTTAACGGTGTCGCCGGGCGAGAATTCGGGGATCGAGGACGTCTGGGTCATCTTCGCGACCTGGTCCTGTTCGATTTTTTGCAGCAGATTCATGAAACCTTATCCTTACGATTTTCCAAATGTTGGGCCGTTATACGACACTTCTGGCGATTGCTCAACATAACGGTGCCACAGATCCGGCCGCCGTTCTTCCGTCACGGATCGCGCTTGATCCAGGCGCCATTGCCGTATTTTTTCGTGGTGTCCCGACAGCAGCACCGCCGGTACAGCCCGTTCCACTCCGTCATCGTTCCGCCACAACGCAGGGCGCGTGTAGTGCGGGTATTCCCGCAAGCCCGAAACGAAACTTTCCTCGTCGCTCGTGGCGGTATTTCCCATTACGCCCGGCAGCAGCCGTACGCAGCTATCCACGACCACCATGGCCGCCGCCTCGCCGCCGGACAGCACGTAGTCCCCAATGCTGACCTCCCGCGCGCCATGCGCTTCCACCACCCGCTGGTCGATGCCCTCGTAGCGGCCGCACAGGATGCGTAACCCCGGACCGGCTGCCAGTTTGGCGGCCAGGTCCTGATCGAACACTTTTCCCCGGGGCGACATCACCAGCAACGGCCCAGGCCCCTGCGCCGCCCTGATGGCGCGGTCCACGACATCGGGCCGCATCACCATGCCCGGCCCGCCACCGAACGGCGTATCGTCTACCGTACCGTGCCGGTCGGTCGCCGAGGCGCGAATATCGGCGGCTTCCATCCCCCACACGCCTGCCGCCAACGCCTTGCCCGACAGGCTGTGCGACAGCAGTCCCGGAAACATTTCCGGAAACAGCGTCAGAATCGTGGCGCGCCACACGCTATTGGCTCAGCTCAAAAGGGGCGATCACCAGCCGGCCAGCCTCCAGATCGACCTCCGGCACGAACGCTTCGACGAATGGCACCATGAAGTCAGGGCGGTTTTCGCCGTGGACATCGAGAATGTCGCTGGCCCCGAAATTGTGCACCGCCTGCACCTTTCCCAGTTTCATCCCATCGGGGTCAACGGCTTCCAGTCCGATCAGGTCGGCGTGATAATACCCACCGTCTTCTGTCTGGGGCAGGTCGTCGCGCGGCACGTCGTCGAGCGCCGGCGGCTCCAGCCGCTTGCCGGTGGTCAGGTC
>CALMVH010000180.1:0-264 GCA_937873165.1 uncultured Rhodospirillales bacterium | reverse complement strand
AGCTTCAAACCTTTCAGCGTCTCGGCTTGCGTGCGGTCGGCGACGCCTTCGATGCGGGCGAGGAACTGCGTCCTGTCGCGCGACAGCAGTTCGATGGCGAAGCACTGACCCTGGTCGTTGGCCAGCGTCTCGTATGCGGCCAGTCCTTCGACGGGATCGGTGAAGCTTTGCAGCCTCACCAGCCCGCGCACGCCGTGCGGCCCGGCAATGGAGGCCACATGGATCGACTTTGCCGCCACACCCGCCATCGAACCGGGTTACGCT
>CALMVH010000179.1:1220-1688 GCA_937873165.1 uncultured Rhodospirillales bacterium | reverse complement strand
CGTAGAACGGAAGCCACTTGAGCGAGGCGAGAACTGCGGTCACGGCCCACTCGGCGGTAGAGCTGTCGTGAACGCCGCGGGCATTGCACAGCACCGCACCCTCGGGCACAAACGGTAAAACGGCTTCTACCCCGGCGGATATGGTTTGGACGTAGCGCGCGCGGACGCGAGGCATAAGGGAAGGTAGCGACTTGCTGGAGCCTGGAGGCACGAAGATGTCAACTTCAATCGGCTCGGATGCGTCAGGATCGTAGCGGACAGCTGTAACGCCGGCGGGAAAATGCCGGAAGAAATCGCTGTCGATATCCTGGGGAACACCGATACGGAGCGGCTCAGTACCTGATTTCGTCATGATCGGGATTAGTTCTTCTGGTGAAAGATGGCGTTGTTGATGTCGGGCCAGAATTCCTGGAAAACATAGGTGCCGCCTTCAATGATGACGTTCTGCAGCCAGCGCTGGCCGGTCTT
>CALMVH010000179.1:0-1210 GCA_937873165.1 uncultured Rhodospirillales bacterium | reverse complement strand
GGAGCGCGTGATTAGGGTGCGGTCAAAGGCGTAAACGGCGCGCTTGACGAGGCCGCCGTGGCCGAGCGTGTAATAGCGCGAGTCCTCGTGCGTCACTGCAGGAACGATGAATTGCACCCAGAAGTTTTCATCCGTCTGGTCGGCGTAGGTATGCCAAAAGTAGCGACCGTATCCGGCGGCACCCTGATGGAATTGCGGGGTGGACTTTTCCGCCTGGTTGACGCCGGCAAGGATCGCGGAAAACACGATGGAAGAGTAGTCGAAGCTCTGCTGCGCGGTAGAGGTGAACTTTTCCTTTACAGACTGCGGCGGCAGCTTGGTATCAGCGGAAACGGCGCGGAAGTTGGGAACGATGCCCAGAATGCGCTTGGTCTGCTGATACTGGCCGCCATTGGCCGGGTTGACGGGGCCGTTCGGCGTGGTCTGGGAAGGGTTGGTCTGGGTTTCCAGTGTGTGCGCGTTGGTGTCCTGCTGGGCGGCAAGAACAGCCGAAGGTGCGTCAGGCATGGAGTCAGCCAGTTGCTGCGCCCGTGCCATGCCTGCGAACGGGGAGGAAGCGGCGCACATGGAAGCAACAAGAGCGGCCTTGCGGAGGGGGTGTGCGGAGAATAGGACGCACAGAGCGGAAAAACGCAAATGCATGCTGGTTCGATTCACAAATCTTCCTTATCGATGCTGCCCGCGGCTGCTTTCAGTCTCCGCGACGTCCCTCCTTGGACGAAGGGGTACCAGGGGAAGACGCTTTTTCTTGCCGGAAAAACGCTAAAAACGCTGTGGTACTGAAAGGGTGCCGAACCGCGCCTCTTGTCCGGGGGGAACGGCTGCCGTTCCGAGTTTAGGCTGCGGTGCAGAGTGCCGCACTCGCGATGCTACCCTGAGCGGGTATGCGGCTTTGGATGATCTGGGCGGTGCTGGCTGTGATCTGGGGGCTGCCGGCCGCGGCGGCGGCGCTGGGCCACAACCGGCGCTAGGCGAGCACGAGGTTCGCCATGGCCGCGACCGCGTCGATGCCGAGCCGGTCAAGTGTGTCGATTTCTTCCTGCTCGCGAATACCGCCCGCGACGATCAGCCGCCGCTCGGTGAGCGCGCGCAAACGCCTGCCGACCGCGAGCGGAAAGCCCCCGAGCGTCCCTTCTGTATCAACGTGCGTGTACAGAAAGCCCCCGCACCAGGGCTCCAGCACGCGCACGGCATCATCCGGGGTCAGCGC
>CALMVH010000178.1:3001-9264 GCA_937873165.1 uncultured Rhodospirillales bacterium | reverse complement strand
CCGCACATACACGATCGGGATATGCGCTGCTGATGGGAGAGGCTGCCGATGATCTATGGGCTACATGGTTGCCGGGATGGAAGCGCTCGCGTCGGGGACTTCTGTTGCAGCCATTCATGGGTCATCACGGAAAGCCTGTTCCCGAAGAGACGGACGGCTGGAAAGACTTATTCGGTTCTCAAGGCTTGCAAGCTGGTATTGCGTTTGGACAGGCGATTGCGAAACTGCTCCCGCCTCCTGTGGTTCCCGCGCCGCCGGAACGGAGCCTGAAACAGGCAACGTGGCTGATGGCAGGCCTCGCAGTGCTCTGCGACTGGATTGGATCGAACTCATTGTGGTTTGCCTACGAGATGGGGGATCTCCAGCTCGAAGATTACTGGAAGAAAGCATTGGAAAAAGCCAGCCGTGCGGTAGCCGCGGCAGGCATTGCACCCGCTCGCGTCAGCGGCCGAACCGGCTACCGAGCGGTATCCGGCCAGAACCGGTCACCCTCCGCCCTTCAATCATGGTGCGAGAGCGTCGTCCTGCCGGACGGCCCATTGCTGGCTATTCTCGAAGATGTGACAGGCAGCGGCAAGACGGAGGCGGCCCTCGTGCTGGCGCACCGGATCATGGCTGCCGGCCATGCCGGGGGCGTCATGATCGCCCTGCCGACCATGGCAACAGCCAATGCCATGCACCAACGGTTGAAAGGCATCAATCTATTCGAGAAGCCGCCGGTTCCCACTCTCGCCCACGGGCGCGTTGGCTTGACGCGGCATCTGAACCGCGATCCGGAGACCGACTCCGCCGCAGAAAGCGTCTCCTGGCTTGAATCTGAAAACCGCAAGGCATTTTTGGCCCCTATGGGCGCCTGCACGATTGATCAGGCTTTTCTCGGCGTGCTCACCTCCCGGTATCAGTCGCTGCGCCTGCTGGGGATATCCCAGAAAGTTCTCATTATCGACGAGGTGCATGCGTTCGATGCCTACATGGGCCGGGAACTGGACAGGTTGATTGCATTTCAGGCGGCGCTGGGCGGCCATACGATCCTGCTGTCGGCGACCCTGCCGGCGATCATCCGTGAGCGGCTCTGGAATGCGTGGCGAAAAGGTGCTGGGGAACCCTCGTCCGCAGTGTCGGACACTGCCGAAAGCTATCCCCGCGCCATGATCGCTTCGCCGGATCAAGTGCTGGTTTCCTCCATACAGGCCCGTCCCGACCTCTGCCGCATAATTACAGTCGCACGAGCAGAGAGGACCGACGACGTTGTCTGTCGCATCGCTGACGCGGCAGCACGCGGCGCGGCGGTGGCGTGGGTGCGCAATACGGTAGACGACGTACTGGAGGCAGCTGCCCTACTGGAGCGAGCAGGGCTGACAATAGAAATTTTTCACGCGCGCTACGCATTCGCAGACCGCATGACGCGAGAACGCGACGTGCTGGACCGGTATGGCCCTGCAAGCGAGGAGACGAAACGGGCCGGCCGGGTCCTGGTCGCCACGCAGGTGATCGAGCAGTCCCTGGACCTGGACTTCGACCTGATGGTCAGCGATCTCGTGCCGATTGATCTTCTGATCCAGCGCGCGGGCCGGCTGTGGCGACATCTTGCACGACGCCCGGCACACCTGCGCCCGGTTTCCCGGCCGGAACTGCTAGTGCACGCGCCAGATCCGGCAGGACAGGTCGCGGCGGAATGGTTTACCGCGGCGTTTCCGCGCGCGGGCGCGATCTATCCCGACCATCTGGTTTTGTGGCGCACGGCACGAATGCTGTTCCAGGCGGGACAGATATCGGTACCGGAAGATGTACCAGGCCTCATAGAAGCCGCTTACATGGCCGAGACAACTCCGGGAGATCCTGCAGCGCTGGAACCCAGCCATAGCAAGGCTCGGGAAGACGAGCTGGTAGACCGCAGTATTGCCAACATGAACTTGCTGAACATGCAAGATGGTTATTGTCTCGACGGTACGCCGTGGCAAAGCGAGATCAGGGCCTCTACGCGGCTGGCCGATGAAATCCACAAGGTCAGGCTTGCGCGGTGGGATGGCGAAACGCTCACCCCATGGGCAGAAGGCGACGATCACACCATCGCTTGGCAGTTATCGGAACTCCAAGTCAGGAAAGGCCGCATGAAAGGGCTGCCGACTGCCGATATAAAGTTGAGACAAAAGATAGATATTGCATCTAGTGATTGGTCACGGTACGACGCAGATGCGTTTTTGTTACCGCTTTGTGAGGAAGGTGAAGGTCGGTGGAAAGGGACCGTTCTCGACCGAAAAGGCGCGGAGGCAGAGGTTGTTTACACCGCCGCCTCCGGTCTTCGTTTTTTAGACTAGCATCCCCGCACGAGCGGGGGACTTGACGCAGACCATAAGTCTGAATAATTATTCAGACGGGTCATCCCTTCCGGGTTTTCAGGAGTAACGTAATGACGTATCTGACGCAAAAGAAATTAAGTGTTCGCACCTCCCATTGTTGTATTGCCTACGAATCAACCCGCCTTGAAGATAAGCCGGCAAATGTGTCGTCAGGCTTAGCGGCCAGTTGTCTGGCCACTTTTGCAATGGCCATCCAGTCGTGGATCAACGCGAAACTGAATTAGAGCCATGTTCTCACTCCTGTCAAAGCCATGGCTTCCAGTCCACCTGTCCGATGGGAACACCGCCTGGATCAGGCCGGCGGAAATCGCCTCTCCAGTCGGCGGTCAGGTAATCACCGGGTTTGCGTGGGAGCGTCCGGATTTCGATGCAGCCGCGCGCGAGTTCATGATCGGCCTGCTATCGACCGCCTGTGCCGGGCGGCTGGAGGACACGGACACCTGGAGTGAATGGCTGGACACTCCCCCGGATGCCCTTACGCTGGACAAGAATTTCGCATCGCTGGCGCCGTATTTCGAACTCGATGGCCCGGACGCGCGGTTCCTGCAGGATAGCGAAGCCATCGCGGGCGAAGGCATCCCGATCGGCCAGTTGCTGATCGATGCGCCCGGCGCGAATACCCTGAAGAAGAACCTGGATCATTTCGTGCATCGTGACCGGGTGGTGCGCCTGTCGCGAGCCGCTGCGGCCATGGCGTTGTATACCTTGCAAACCTTTGCGCCTACCGGCGGTCAGGGCCACTTTGTGGGATTGCGGGGCGGCGGCCCACTTTCCACCCTGGTGTTCCCCACGCCGGACGGCACCAGTCCGCTGCTTTTGTGGACGTGCCTGTGGCTGAACGCAGTACCCTTGGATAGCCCTCGTGCGCTTGATACACGAGCGCACGCCGCGCAGGTCTTTCCTTGGGCGGGACCGACCCGTACGTCCGAGGCCGGACAGACCATAAATTCCGAAAATACGATGCCGGCGCATGCTTTCTGGGGCATGCCGCGCCGCATCCGGCTACAATTTTCTTCCAATACGGACCGGCTTCCATGCGACCTAACAGGGTTAGTTGACGAGACAATAGTAACAGCCTTCTCAATGCGTACTAACGGACTAAAATACAGCTTTTTAGAACATCCGCTTTCGCCATATTACCGAACCAAGGCTAGCAGCATGGAATGGCTGGCGGTGCATCCGCAGCCCGAACGGCTGGGTTACCGGCATTGGCTGGGCCTAGTACTTGGAGACGACGACGCCGGCAAAGGGTTGCGAAAACCAGCTGCCGTGGTTCAGGTTGCAAATAAACGGCTGAAGGATTTTCCGGCTGCCCAACGACCCGGCCGATTGATCGCTGCAGGGTTCGATATGGACAACATGAAAGCCCGCGGGTTCGTCGAAAGCGAAATGCCGGTCTATCCTGTCGATCACGATCGGGCGGATCGGATGCGGGCATTGGCGCGGCATATGATCGAGTCTGCCGACCTCGCGGCCCGCGCACTGGCCGGTGAACTGCGCAACGCGCTGGCCCACGGCGGCGATGGGTCCAGCATCCTCGCGGTCAGGCGCAGCCTATGGGACGAGACCGAAGACCGGTTCTACCGGACTATCGAAGCCCTCGCGACCATGCCGGAAGGCGGCCAGTACGAGGCCGACCAGTTTTTGATGCGGTCGCGCGTCGACTGGCATGCGGCGCTTGTAAACACCGCTCTTCGCTTGTTCGACCGCACCGTGCCTCTGGACGAAATCGGCATGTTGCGAACGTCGCAGATGCATAAGCTGGTGAAAGCCCGGGATGGCTTGCAGAAAACACTGAATATCCAGGTACGCAAAGCCGCAGGCGTGCCGATCAAGCAGAAGGAAACCGGCGTCGCATGAAAGAGTCTGAAAGAACACGACAGGTGTTCGCTGGATGGTGGAGCAATCTCCAGCCCTTGGAAGGCGATACAAAGCATAACGCGGGAAGTGATCGTGCGACGCTGGCGCGGCTGCGGCGATCAACCGTGGGAGAGGCTATGGCCGATCCCGCCGTATTCGATTTATATCGTCGGCTTGATCTTCGCGACGTGCAAAGCCTGCCCTGGGTTGCGACTGCTGCCGTAACGCTGGCTTTCGTTCGGACGAACAACGGAGTACACCCAACACGGGCTGTTGGCTGTCCAAAACCCGGCGATCTCGATAAAGCGCGCATGAAACCATTGCGCTTGCGCCGGATGCTGAACGCGCGGGAGCCCGAGGAGGTCGCAGTCCAGATGCGACGGATGGTTCAACTGGCAGAGAACGCCCTGTCACCCGGCGATCTAGGCCATGCCATCCTGATCTGGGCCGTTCCGAAAGCAGGTGATGCCATCCGTGCTCGCTGGGCTTTCGAATACTACCGCGCGGGCGACTCTGCGCCGGTCGAAACACCCCCTCTCTTCATTTCGATACAAGAAGGACAGCCGGCATGACCCGCTTCGTACAGATCCACATCCTGACCGTCTACCCACCCTCGAACCTGAACCGCGACGATGTGGGTGCGCCGAAGACGGCATTGTTCGGCGGCACCACGAGGCTGCGCATATCCTCACAGGCGCTGAAGCGCGCTTGGCGAACCTCCGACAAATTCCAAGCGAGCCTGCATGGACATCTGGCGGAACGAACGCAGCGGCTGGGCCGAGTGGTGTTCGACCATCTGGTGGGAACGGGCAGCGACGAAGCCGCCGCCACGCCGATCGCACGTGAAATCGCTAGCATGTTCGGAAAGATCAAGGCAGAGACTGAATCCGGCGGCGCCAACCTGCTTACGGAACAGCTCGCCTTTGTGTCGCCGGACGAAAGGGCGGCAGCGATCGCCCTGGCAGAGCGACTGCGCGCGGGTGATCGCCCCGAAAAGCATGACGCGTCTGCCGTGCTGCGGCACACAGACGGCGCCGTCGACATTGCCATGTTCGGTCGCATGATGGCGGGTACGCCCGAGTTCAACCGCGATGCGGCGATTCAAGTGGCGCACGCGATCACGACGCACCCCGTAGCGGTCGAGGACGACTACTATACGGCTGTCGACGATCTGAAGACACGCAACGAGGACGCAGGTGCCGGATTCATTGGGGAAGCCGGTTTTGGGTCGGGTGTCTTTTACCTGTACCTCTGCATCGATACCGATCTGCTGACGCGCAATCTAGCGGGCGACAGCACTTTGGCCCGCGATGGCGTCAAGGCCCTGATCGAGGCGGCGATCACTGTCTCACCCGGCGGCAAGCAGGCCAGCTTCGCCAGCCGGGCGAATGCGTCTTACCTTATGGCAGAGTGCGGTGACGACATGCCACGCACGCTGGCCTCCGCCTTTATCGGACGAATTAAGGGCGACGACTACCTCGAAAGTTCGGTAGAGAGGCTGCGCAGGACTCGTCAGGATTTCGAGGCGGCCTACGGCATGGCCACACCATTCCAGGATGCCTTCATCCGTGAACCGGGCGCCAGCTTCGCGGCCGTCTCTGACTTCGCTACGGGCTGGTAATCGTCATGCCGCACTTCCTGTTGTTTACGCTGTATGCGCCGCTGGGCTCGTTTGGCGAGGTAGCCGCAGGAGAACGTCGAACGGGCTTTTCGCGTCCTGCCCGCTCGGCCGTGCTCGGGCTGGTGGCGGGAGCACTGGGTATTGATCGCGCCGATGAGACCGCGCATTCAGCCCTGGACTCATCCTATGGTCTGATAGTTCGTGCCGACCACCAGGGCACCATGCTTGAAGATTACCATACGGTGCAGTCTAGGCCCGCGCGGCGCAACCAGGCTTTCTCCACGCGGCGCGAGGCTCTCGCGAACAAGCTGGAACTGGAAACCTTGCTGTCGGCGCGGGAATACCGCTGCGATCCGCTGTTCACCGTGGCGCTGCTGGCGCTCGACCCTTCCGCCCATCTGGCGCCCGAAAGACTCGCGTCG
>CALMVH010000178.1:357-2991 GCA_937873165.1 uncultured Rhodospirillales bacterium | reverse complement strand
CGCAAGGCCTGTCCACTGGGCCTGCCGCTGCGACCGTTCTTTATAGAAAAGCCCGATGCCGCGAGTGCGCTTTCGGCGTTTGACGGTGCGAGGCCCTTGCCCGAAACCCTTGTGCGCAGTGCTCTGCGCAGCAAGGCTGCCGACAGTTATGTAGCCGCCGATACCGTTTGTCTGCCGTGGCTGAAATCTGGGTTCACACAGGTAAGGATCGAGCGTCGTCGAGACCAGGCGACAAGCCGGCGCCGCTGGCAGTTCGCCATGCGCGACGAGGTGATCCTGAAGCCTGTGGCAGCCGAGACCGACTCATGACCGGCCTGTATCTGTCGCGCGTAAGGCTGAAGTCCGATTCTTCGGTGCGTGCCCTCGTTCCCATGCTTTTACCGGATGGTGCCGGAGATCGGGCCGCCGCATCGCATCACTGGATATGGTCGTTATTCGCTGATGGACCGGATCGGCGGAGAGATTTTCTATGGCGAGAGGATCTGGCAAGCGCGGCAGGTCTTGGCGGGGTGTATTACACCTTGTCTACTCGCCTGCCCTGCGATGATCATGGCCTGTTTCGCATCGAATCCCAACCTTTCGATCCCACGTTGAAAGTCGGTGACCGGTTGCGCTTTTCTCTGCGGGCCAGCCCCGCTGTGTCGGTACGGCCCCAAGTAAACCACGGGGGGAAACCACACGACCCTGTTGCCCTGGCACTTGCAAAGCTTGTGCCAGAAGACCGGATACGCGACCGTCAGGTTGTCATCCAGACCACGGGCCAAGAGTGGCTGGCACGGCAAGGCGCGCAGGCAGGGTTCGCGCTAACGCAAGACTTGACGGTGCGCGATGGCTGGAGAGTTTTGCCCAGGTCCGGCAGCCGCCCGATCCGCTTCGGCATTTTGGACCTCGAAGGTCATATCGAAATGACGAACCCGGATCGATTTCTGCATGCCTTGGCGAGCGGTTTCGGCAAGGCGCGAGCCTTCGGATGCGGCCTGATGATGATCCGTCGCGCTTCATGACGGATAGCCCGGCGTGGATGGCGCCCCCCAAGCCGATACCCGTGAAGGACCGTTCGTCGCTCGTGTTCATAGAAAAAGGACGCGTGGATATGCTGGACGGCGCCTTCGTGGTGCTGGACGATGCCGGGGTACGCACGCACATCCCCATCGGCGGATTTGTGTGCCTGATGCTCGAGCCTGGAACCCGCATCAGTCATGCCGCAATTGCCCTTGCCTCCAAGGCGGGTACCCTGATCGTGTGGGTGGGCGAGGCTGGCGTGCGGCTTTACGCGGCTGGACAGCCCGGCGGAGCGCGCGCCGACCACCTGTTATGGCAGGCTCGCTTGGCGCTGGATGAAACCGCGCGTTTAAAAGTGGTCCGCAAGATGTTCGAGATCCGTTTTGGGGAACCTGCGCCAGAACGCCGTTCCGTGGATCAGTTGCGCGGCCTAGAAGGAACCAGGGTGCGGCGCATCTATGAAGTTCTTGCCGCCCAGCACGGTATCGCCTGGCAAAAGCGCAACTATGATCGCAACGATTGGAGCGCCGGCGATGTACCGAACCGTTGCTTGTCGGCGGCGACGTCTTGCCTCTATGGCTTGGCAGAGGCCGCAGTTCTGGCCGCCGGTTATGCGCCCGCGATCGGATTCCTGCATACAGGCAAGCCATTGTCGTTTGTCTATGACATCGCGGACCTGTTCAAGTTCGAAACGGTCGTGCCAGCTGCCTTCCGCATGGCGGCTCAAGCCGCAAAACACCCCCTGGCCCCCTCTCTCGAAAGTGCGGTGAGGCGGGAATGTCGGGATGTATTTCGCCGATCGCGGCTACTGGAGCGCTTGGTTCCTGCGATCGACGACGTGCTGGCGGCGGGCGAACTGCAAAGGCCAGATCCACCCGAAGATTCACAGCCACCCGCCTTCGACGATGCCGCGCCATCGGGCGACGCAGGCCATCGTGGCTAAAGGTAACTGGTCATGATGCTGATGATTGCCGTCGAGAACGCGCCGCCACGCCTGCGGGGGCGCCTCGCCGTTTGGTTACTAGAGGTGAGAGCGGGGCTTTATATTGGCAACTACAGCCGCCGTACGCGCGAGCGCATATGGGATGAGGTCAAGGCATTCGGAGAAACCTGCAATGCCGTATTGGCTTGGGCGGAACCGAACGACGCGGGTTTCCTGTTTGAAACCTGGGGTCAAAATCGGCGTATTCCCGTCGACCTGGATGGGTTCCAACTGGTTTCCTTTTTACCATCCAAAGACAACATGGTATGAGGGAACATCCCCAGAACGCATTCGGTGGGTTATTGTACATTGTAAAAAGTGAATCGAATCAATAGGTTCTAGCTGGACTGTCCCCCGCCTACGCGGGGATGAACCACCGTCGGCGCTGCAGGACAGGATTGTCGACGTGGCCTGTCCCCCGCCTACGCGGGGATGAACCGCCTAGAGACTGTCCTGAGCCGGCAAAGTGGCCCTGTCCCCCGCCTACGCGGGGATGAACCGGGCGAGCGCCGTTTGCAGAGCCTGGAAGTGAGCTGTCCCCCGCCTACGCGGGGATGAACCGCAGTAGTTAGTCGCCCAGCGCCGAGACTTACGCTGTCCCCCGCCTACGCGGGGATGAACCGGCCAAACACCTGCGAAGACTTGTATTC
>CALMVH010000178.1:0-347 GCA_937873165.1 uncultured Rhodospirillales bacterium | reverse complement strand
TTCAAGATCTGTCCCCCGCCTACGCGGGGATGAACCAGGTCGCAGGGGTTTCCGGGAAGCGTGTCGCATCCTGTCCCCCGCCTACGCGGGGATGAACCGGTGCCCCCGGAGCTAGGCTCGATCCGTTCAACCTGTCCCCCGCCTACGCGGGGATGAACCGGCAATGCTTGACCCGAAAATCCTAGCGGGGTGCTGTCCCCCGCCTACGCGGGGATGAACCGTTACGACAGAGTGAAACGGCACAATAGGCAATCTGTCCCCCGCCTACGCGGGGATGAACCGTTCTGGAGACGGCTATAGCCTACTCTCCAATGCTGTCCCCCGCCTACGCGGGGATGAACCGCCGT
>CALMVH010000177.1 GCA_937873165.1 uncultured Rhodospirillales bacterium | reverse complement strand
GGTGACACTGATCCTGTGCGGAAAGTGGGTTATTGTGCAAAGGATACCGTGAACTGTTTAAAATCCTTCGATCCGGATCAGGCACGGGGTTTCGGTGACCGACGGCAGGGCCGCAATGTGCGCCACCGCCTGCCGCATGTCGCGCTCGCGGGCGTCGTGGGTGGTCAGGAGCAGCGGCACCGGCAGTCCCTGCGATCGGCCTCCCAGTACTACCGATTCAAGCGAACTCCCCTGCGCGCGCAGGATGGCGGCGATATCGGCCACCACACCGGGGCGATCCTCAACCTTCAGGCGCAGATAATACGCGCCAACGCGTTCCCCGATATCGGCGGGCTCCGGCGGCAGCAGATGGCGCGGGTCTATACCGAAGGATGGCGCGATGCGGCCCGATGCGATATCCACCAGATCGGCAACGATGGCAGACGCTGTCGGGCCACCTCCGGCGCCTCGCCCTACCAGCAGCACCTTGTCGACGGCGTCGCCTGCCGCGACGACCGCGTTGAAGACGCCTTCGGCGGCGGCGATCGGCGCCTTGATCGGCACCATGCAGGGATGTACGCGCTGTTCGACGCCACGCTCGGTTTGCCGGGCGATCGCCAGAAGCTTGATGCGATAGCCGAGCTCGCTGGCGAAGGCGATATCGGTCGGGTCGATGGACCGGATGCCTTCGATCGAGATGGAAGCGAAATCCACCTGCCGCCCAAAGGCGAGCGCCGTCAGGATCGCCAGCTTGTGCGCCGTGTCGATGCCGTCCACATCGAAGCTTGGGTCGGCTTCGGCATATCCCAGGCGCTGCGCCTCGGCCAGCACGTCGTCAAAAGCGCGACCCGTTTCGCGCATCTCGGTCAGGATAAAATTCGAGGTGCCGTTCAGGATACCATGGATTTCGTACACCCGGTTCGCTGCCAGCCCCTCGCGCAGGGTTTTCAGCACGGGGATGCCGCCCGCGACCGCCGCTTCGAACGCCAGGGCAACATTCCGGGTGGCGGCCAGTTCAGCGAGTTCCTGGCCATGCAGCGCGACCAGCGCCTTGTTGGCGGTGACGACATGCTTGCCGTTGCGCAAGGCCGCGGTCACCAGGGCGCGCGCGATGCCCTCCGAACCGCCAATGGTTTCAACCACGATGTCGATATCCGGCCGGGCCGCCAGCGCTTCGGCATCCTCGACCCACTCCACGCCCGAGAGATCGATTTCGCGGTTCTTGCGACGGTCACGCGACGACACGGCAACGAGTTCCAGCCGGCGGCCCGCGCGTTGCGACAGGATGGGCGCATTGCGGCGCAGCAGGGCCGCCGTGGCAGCGCCAACCGTGCCGAGCCCCGCGACCGCGATGCGCATGGCATTTACCATCAGCGATCCTGCGGCGGCATCAGGTCCGTTGCCTCGACCGTTTCGCTTTGCGGCAGGAAAGCCGAATTGTCACCCGACATGGTCATCGTATCCACCCCCGACATCACGCCGGTACGGGCTTGTGTCATGGTCGGGCCTTCGGTTGCGGGTGCCGCGGCCGGCGTACCGGCCGGCGTACCGGCTGCGTTCGGCTTCGGCAGAGTCTCCGGCAGCGGCGCGCCCGCCTGTATCGCGATTTTTGCCATCTGCGCCTGCTGTTCGACATCGAGAGCGTTCGCGTCGCCAGTGATCTCGGCAATGGTGGGCATCGTCGGCCGGGGCGGCACGCTGCCGAGGCCATAGAAATAATCGGCGTCGGCAGGTGTGGGCGCGCTTGGCAGGGTTTCCCGTTCCTCTGCCGCCCGGGCTTTCAGTTCCGGGGTGTCCTGCGGTGTTTCGTCGTTGACGATTCCCTGTGCCGTCTCCATCGGCGGTGGCTGAATCCACGGAAACACGGACGAGGAATCCACGGCGTTCGAACCGCACGCGGCCAGCAGCAACACCAGCGGCAGCCATCCGGCGCGGATCATTTCGAACCGGGCTCCAGCAATCCTGACAGTTCCACGACAAAGTAGCGCATCTGGGCATCGTCTATCGTGGCCCGCGCAACCGCCGACCACGCTTGGCGCGCGCCTTCCGCATCGGGGTAGATTCCCACGACGTGCAGCTTGGATGGATCGGAGAACTCATGCCCGCCGACGGTTTTCAACTCGCCCCCGAAGACGAGATGCAGGCGCTGGGTGGATTGGGTCATGGGCTTCTTTATGGACCTTTCGCGGGGCCGTGCAACATCTGCGCGATTAGCACGAACGCGCGCGCGGTCAACAGCGCATCGGGGGCGTTGGTGCGTTTCACAGCCGCTTCACATTCGATCAGCCGCGTCAGGGCCACCGCGATCATGGGCAGCCGCCAGCGTGACAGGTGCGTCTTGAACTGCGCCGTCTGCTTGAAGAATACCGGCGGCCTCAACCCTGCCATGGCGCTGTCTGCAGACGCCCCGCTGTCGACGTGGCTGCGGGCGATGTGAAGACGGCGGAAATAACCCTGCGCCGCGCGCAGCAGCGCCACGGGCGACGTTCCTTCGTCCAGCAGCTTCGCAACCGCGCGGTCGGTCTCGCGGCGGTTTCCATCGGCGGCGGCGCGCACGGGATCGTCCAGATCGACCTCGCCCGCGTCTCCAATCACCTGCCGCGTATCGTCCAGCGACAGCGTTCCAGCCTTGCCGCAGTACAGGATCAGCTTCTCAATGCCGCGCCGGGCCAGCGCGCGGTCGCCCAGCATCGCTTGCGCCAGATAGGCGATTGTGTCGCCGTCCGCCATGATTTTCGCCGCCGCCAGCGCATCGCGGATCAAGCCGGACAGGCTTCGCTCGTCATCGGTATAGCAGGCCAGCGCCGCCAGCCCGGCATCGCTCTCGAACAGTTTGCGCAGGGCCGAACGTGGCGTCAGATCGCCTGCCTCCACGACCACCAGGCTGTCGCCCGTATGCTCGGCCTTTGCCAGCGCGGTGCAGGCTGGGGCTGTTTTGTCGGTTGCCTCGCGCATGACGATCAAGCGCCTTCCGCCCAGCATGGACAATGCCGCGGCTTCGTCCGCCAGCCGGGAAGGGTCGCCCGCGACGGCGTCGGGCGTCAGCTCGGCGATGCGGAAGGCATCGTGAGGATCGGGTACGACCCGGCGCGCGATGGCCTCGCCGCGTTCGCGCACCTGGCCTTCGTCGGGCCCGTAGATCAGCACGCCCCGGATGCGCGGATCGGGCGCCCGGGCAAAGTCGTCGGCGGCGCGTCCCTGCAGTTTCATGGCGCCTGGTTGATCGGGCTCTGGTTTCCAAACGGATCGGTATTGGTCAGCGGCTGGAAGGATGGCGCGACCGGCGTCAGGGTGCCCGTCGTGCCGATGGCCTTGTTCTGCTGGGTCGCGCGATCCTGCTCCGCCTTGGCACGGTCAGGGTGCTCGCGCTTGTTTTCGAAGTAGAAGGCCAGACGCGACGTGATGTTGTCGGCGATGTACTGGACCGCCCGCACTTCGGCATCGTCGCGGGATACGATCGTGCCGAACTCGCTGTACTGGATATTGTAGCCGTCGATGTGCTGGGACACGCCGGACGTTTCCGCCTTGCCCGTTCCGATATCCACCAGCTTGTAACTGGCGCTGAAGGTCAGTTGCCCGCGCGTGGTCACGGCATTGTTGTTTATGCCAAGATCCTGCTGCAGTTCCGAATAGGTTATGATCAACTCGTAGACAGGCGGGGGCGGCACGCCATCGGCCTGCATACGGTCGATCAGCTCGTTGCGCAGTTCCTGCCCCACCCGGTCAGCGATCGTGTCGATGCGAACCTGCTGCAGTTCCTTGGCGTTGGAAATCTGATCCTTGCCGACTGACCCGTACAACGGATGAAAGCCGCAACCGGACAACGCCAGGGTCAGTCCCGTGCAGGCCATCGCTTGCCAGGCCTTCATACGACGATGTTCACGATACGGTTAGGCACGACTACGACTTTCTTGGGAGTCTGGCCGTCCAGCGCCTTGATCACGTTTTCATCGGCAAGCGCCTCGGCTTCCGCCACTTCCTTTGGGGTATCGCGCGCCAGCGTGATCGTCGCCCGCAGCTTGCCGTTGACCTGCACGCCAATGGTGACGCTGCCGCTGACCAGTAGCGACTCGTCCGCTTGCGGCCATGGTTGATCGACCAGCAATCCGCTGCGGCCGGTTCGCTGCCACAGTTCTTCCGCCAGATGCGGCACGATCGGCCCAATCAGGACGATCAGGACTCCAGTTGCTTCCAGCAGCGCGGTCCGCCCCGCCTTGGCGCGGTGGGCTTCCAGCGCATTCGAGAGCGTGCGCACGCGCGCTACGGCGGCGTTGAAGTGGAACGCCTCGATATCGGCGGCAACGCCCGCGATGGCCCGGTGCGCGGCTTCGCGCAGGGCGCGGTCACCTTCGCCTGTCTCCGGCCGTGTCCTGGCGTCGGCATCGGCCTGGAGAATCAGCCGCCACAAGCGGCCGACATAGCGCCACGCCCCCTCAACCCCCGCATCGGTCCACTCCTGGTCCCGCTCGGGCGGCGTGTCGGACAACAGGAACAGCCGCAAGGCATCGGCGCCATAGGTTTGAACGATAGCGTCCGGATCGATGACGTTCTTCTTCGATTTCGACATCTTTTCAACGCGGCCGACGGTCACCGGTGTCCCATCAGCTGTTCTGACCCAAGCGCCGTCTTTCTCGATCACGTCGTTTGGTGCCATCCACTTGCCGTCCAGATCCTTGTAGGTCTGGTGCGTGATCATGCCTTGCGTGAACAGCGCGGCAAACGGCTCTGCAAGGCCCTCTGTAAACCCGGTATCGCGCAGCGCGCGGGTAAAAAACCGGGCGTACAGCAGATGCAGGACCGCATGTTCGACCCCGCCTATGTACTGGTCGACCGGCATCCAGTATTTCGTTGCTGTTTTGTCGAACGGCCTGTCTTCGACATAGGGCGAGCAGAAGCGCAGGAAGTACCAGCTGCTGTCCATGAACGTGTCGAACGTGTCGGTCTCACGCGTGGCGGGTCCTCCGCAGTGCGGGCACGAAACGTGCTTCCACGTCGGGTGCCGGTCCAGCGGGTTGCCTGGTTGGTCGAACGTCACGTCTTCGGGCAAGGTGACGGGTAGCTGGTCTTCCGGCACAGGCACCACGCCGCAATCCGCACAATGTATAACGGGGATAGGGCAGCCCCAGTACCGCTGGCGCGAAATCCCCCAGTCGCGCAGGCGGTAGATCACCGTGCCCTTTCCTCGGCCCAGCGTCTCGACGCGGCGGATGGCGGCAACCTTGGCGTCCTCGATTTCCATGCCGTTCAGGAAGCCGGAATGCGCAAGCTTGCCCGAACCGGTGTAGGCATCGCGGTCGATCGTATAGAAAGCTGCGTCGGCGCTGTCGGGGATTACGACCGGCCGGACCGGCAGATCATATTTCAGGGCGAAGTCGAGGTCGCGCTGGTCGTGCGCCGGGCAGCCGAAGATCGCGCCCGTGCCGTATTCCATCAGCACGAAGTTCGCGACGTAGACAGGTAGCTCCCATGTCTCGTCGAAGGGGTGCTTCGCCTTCAACCCTGTATCGAAGCCAAGCTTCTCGGCGGTTTCCATGGCGGCTTGCGTCGTGCCGGTGGCACGGCACTTGGCGGTGAACGCCGCTAGTTCTGCATTGTCAACAGCCAGTTCCGCTGCAAGGGGATGGTCCGCCGAGATAGCCAGAAACGAAGCGCCATAGAGAGTATCGGGCCGCGTCGTGTAGACCTCGATCTCTCCATCGCGCTCGGAAATCGCCCAGCGCAGCTGCAATCCCGTCGAACGGCCAATCCAGTTTTCCTGCATCAGCCTGACCTTTTCAGGCCAGCGGTCGAGCGTCTGAAGGGCGTCCACCAGATCCTGCGCATAGGCAGTGATCCGCAGCATCCATTGGTTTAGCTTGCGCCGCTCGACAAGGGCGCCCGACCGCCAGCCCCGCCCCTCGATGACCTGTTCATTCGCCAATACGGTATTGTCAGCCGGATCCCAGTTGACGAAGCTTTCCTTGCGGTAAGCAAGGCCTGCCTTCAGGAAAGCCAGGAACATGCGCTGTTCATGCTTATAATAGGACGGGTCGCAGGTCGCGAACTCCCGCGTCCAATCGATGGCAAAACCCACCGACTTGAATTGTTTGCGCATGGTTTCGATGTTGGCATACGTCCACTTGGCGGGATGGACGCCCCGTTCCAAAGCCGCGTTTTCCGCTGGCAGGCCAAAGGCATCCCACCCGATCGGATGTAACACGTTAAATCCGAGCGCCCGACGGTAACGGGCGCAAACATCGCCCAAGGCCCAATTCTTCGCGTGTCCCATATGCATACGGCCGGACGGATAGGCGAACATCTCCAGCACGTAGAATTTCGGCTTGCCGGGCTCTTCGCGGGCTACAAAGCTGCCACGCTCCTCCCACACGGCGCGCCATCTGGCTTCCACTTCGCGAAAGTTATAACGCTCGTTCGTATCTGCGATGTCGGTCATGGAAACTAACTAGGATGATTTTTCGCCAGACGCAATTCGCCCGCATCGTCGGATATGGCAGTGGCCAGCGCCGTGGCGGCGGTATCGTCGGTGCCGTCCCCGATCCAGCGTCCATCCGGCCCAAGCCTTTGGCGTTCAACGGTCACGATCACTGCCCGGGCGTAGCCGGTCTCGTAGTTCAATCCAACCGTCACGCGGTTTCTTGTCTGACCGGTGCCGCCGCGCGGCTCGGCCCAACCGGTCACCAGGCGGCCTGCCAGCGGATCGGCTTGTTCGACCGGCAACGCCGCCAGCGTTTCCCGCGCCGCCCGCCACAAGGTGGCATCGAACACGATGTACCGACCGGCGGACTGTGACGGGGCTGGGGAGGTGCCGGTCGCACAGCCAGCCACCGTCAGGCAGGCGAGGACCCAGGCTGCCCATGCGCGGCGGACATGGCGCTGCTGGCCGGAGGTTTCGCACTGATCCATGGCCATCTCTTACAAGATTTAGTGGTGGCTCTATATACGGTTTGTGCCAGACCCAAGCGAATATGCCGAATTAGCAGCCTCCCTCGAACGCATCCGCAGCCGCATTACGGAGGCGGCCAGTACCAGCCGCCGCGATGCCAATGCCGTTACGCTGGTGGCGGTCTCGAAGACCCATCCCGCCGCAGCCGTCCAGGCCGCTCTGGCGGCGGGACAGAAAGTGTTCGGAGAAAACCGGGTGCAGGAAGCCGAGTGCAAGTTCACTGGCCTGCGCGACACAAATCCGGGCTTGCGCCTGCATCTGATCGGGCCGCTGCAAACCAACAAGGTGCGCGATGCGGTGCGCCTGTTCGACGCGATCCACAGCGTCGACCGGCCGAAACTGGCGGCGGCTCTGGCCGACGAGATGCGGCGGCAGGACAAGCGCCCCGCGTGCTTCGTTGAGGTGAACATCGGTCACGAGCCGCAGAAATCAGGCATCGCGCCACACGACCTCGACGCCTTCCTGGTCAGCTGCAAGGAACAGTACGGCCTGCCCGTTTCGGGACTGATGTGCGTTCCGCCGGCCCAAGCCGGGGCTGCGCCCTATTTCCGGCAGCTGGCCGATCTGGCGCGCAGATGTCGCGTCTCATGCCTCAGCATGGGCATGAGCGGCGATTTCGAGGCCGCCATTCAGGCCGGCGCGACGCATGTAAGGGTCGGAAGCTCGATCTTCGGGAGCCGCGAAATATTGGCGTAACGGCCGAGTTTCCTGTCGTTGCGAGGCCGTTAGTGGCGGTGGTTCCTCGGCCCGTGCTTGCGCTTGGCATGAGCTGCCGCCGTTTTCTGGGCCGCAGCGATAACCGGGGCGGCTGGCAGAGCGGGTTTTTCCGGAGCCTGTGCCTTCGTATCGAGGTGAAGCTGGATCGGAGAGTTTCCAATCATGTCGCGCACTGATTTAATTGTTGCGCTTGCTACGACCTTTAACGGCTTATTCTCGGTCTGCTCGCCGAAGAATTTCACCACTTTCTTGGCTTGCTGCGTCAGCGCGTGAGCGGCGGCGGCATTACCTATGCCGGCGTACAGGGCAACGCTGGGCGGCATTTCCGAATGTGTGAGATGCTTGGCAACCGCGTTTTCCGCAGCCGTGAACGCGGCCGTCAATCCGGCTTCCAAGGCGCCTTCGCCCAAGCTCAACTTGAAGCCGTCTTCCTTTTCTTTCGAAGGGGCGGTTGGCTGAGACGGTGGCTTCTTCATGCGAACTCCTGTCGATAGTCCTTGCGTGATAACACATTTGTCCCAGCATAGACCACTGTTTTGACGGTGGCTTGACTAGTCCCCACAGTGCGCAAATTCCAGCGTATCGCCCGGTTTCAAAACTCCTACAACTCGGACAAGGTTCGGCAGGGCCAGCGCGGCGCAGCCTTCGGTGGGCGCGTAATCGGGCCGGGCGACGTGCAGGAAGATGGCGCTGCCCTTGCCGGGTACCGGCGGATCGTCGTTGTACCCCAGCACGGCAATCAGATCATAAAGGCGGTCTTCACGCCACAGCGCCTCGTGACTGGCGCCTAAAGGCGCTTCCACCAGCCGGTTGTACCAGGGATCGGCAGGGTCGTCGCACCACAAATCCCCGGGTTTCAGCGCGCGGCAGGGGAGGGTGGTTTCTACCTGAGGCACCCGGTCGGACCGGTAGAATATCTCCCGTACCGGCCAGATGCCCTCGGGCGAGGCCCCGTCGCCCTCGTGCTTGTCGTGGCGAATGCCTCCCCGGCCGATGGCGCAGCGAAAGACCGCGTCATCCGTGGTCATGCGGCCGTCTGAGGACACCACGATCTTCATGCAGGGGTTGTGACCTGGTACCGGGCGAACCCGTTCCGGTCCTGGTCCAGGAACGTGAAACCAGAGGGCAGCTTGCCTTGCATGGCATCCGGACTGGTCTCGAACAGGATTTTCGCGTCCGCAGGCAAGGGTGCGAAACGCCATGGTCCCGGGAGGGCCAGGGTGTTGTTGCCTCCGCTTAGCCAGTTGACGATGGTGGTTTGCATCGAGTCCTGCGACCGGTAGATCGATTGCCGTCCGTCCAGCCCGGGGAACGACCCGCCCCCGCCTGCGCGAAAATTATTGGTCGCAATCAGAAAGCGGTCGCTTTCGCGCACCGCCCGCCCTTGCCAGGCAAGGTCGCTTATCCGGTGCGCCTCACGGTCGGCAAGGCCTCCGCCGTGATGGTAGCGGGCGGGCTGGGTCACATCGATGCTGTAGGTCACGCCGTGCATGACATCGAAGTTGAACACCCGGAACTGGTGATCGACCAGTGTCTGGCCGCGCGTGCGCCCTGGGTGGATCTGCCGGAACAGCGATGCCGACATTTCCAGCCATTCCGCCAAGGCCGCACCATCCAGTACCAGCATCTCCAGGACGTTGGGATAGGGGTAAAGGTCCGCAACATGCCCTATGCCCACAGGGCCTGCCTGAATAGCGGTAAAGGCGTCGGGACCGGACAGGCCACCCGCCTTTCCGGGCGCCACCGCCGCCAGGAGGGGCAGGTCGGCAAGGTCGCTGAACAGTTCCCGCTCTTCGGCGATGGCGACGCGCGCGGCCCAGAATTGCGCTTCGGCGATGGTCGCCAGCAGGGGGCTGGGGGCTGCCAGGGCAAAGTAACTGTCGAGGGCCTCGGGCAGAACGCCTACCGGTTCGCGGATATAGTCTAGGGTCGCGCGATGATCCGCCTCGATCGCCTGCATCACAGCGCGGTCGGGGGCGACAGGCGCACGATGCAGGGCCCAGGCTTCGCTGCGCGACGCCGTGACCTTCCAGCCCGGCGCGGCTGGCGCGAGCTCCAGATCAATGACGCCAAGTTGGCTGCCGTAGAAACCCGCCATGGATACGGGGATGCCATTCAGCGTTCCCCGGTTCATGTCGGAATTGGGAAGGTCGGCGTAGATCATGTCGGGGAATACATGGTGCATGTGGCCGACGATCAGGGCGTCGACCCCATCCAGTTCGCTCAAGGCATAGCCGGCATTTTCGGCTCCGGTTTCGACCGGAGGCGGCGTCAGGCCGGTATGCGCCAGCATCACGATCAGGTCGGCCCCTTGGGCGCGCATGGCGGGGATGGTTCGCCTGGCGGCCTGCACCATGTCCCCCGTCGTGACCTGACCGTCCAGATGGCTGCGGGCCCAGGTCACGATCTGGGGCGTCACGACGCCAAGGACGCCGATGCGCAGCCGCCGCTTCGCACCCGTATCATCGACGACATCCCGGTCCAGGATTACATAAGGCCGGTAATAAGGCTGGTCCGTGCCGGCGCGGTATACATTGGCGCAAACATAGGGAAAGGCGGCGCTTGCCAGCGCCCGGTCAAGAAACGGCAGGCCGTAGTTGAAGTCATGATTGCCCAAGGTCGCGGCGTCGTAGCCCATGACGTTCATCGCCTTGTAAGCCGGATGCGGGTCGCCGGGCTTCAACCGCTTGCGCGTCGCCACATAGGCGCCAAGCGGACTGCCTTCCAGAAGATCGCCGTTATCGAACAGCAAGCTGTTTGGGTTTTCTGCGCGCGCCGCGTGGACCAGGCTTGCCACCCGGGCGAGCCCGACATGGTCACTAGGCGCATCGCGATAATAATCGTATGC
>CALMVH010000176.1 GCA_937873165.1 uncultured Rhodospirillales bacterium | reverse complement strand
GGCAGATCGTATTGTTCGATCAACTGGGCGATTTCGGCGGCGGTGGTGGCCTTGGTGACAGTCTCATACGCGGTAACGATCGCCGGCAGCCGATCGGAAGCGGTGCCACGGCACGCCCAGTCGAACAGGTCGCGGCGCGCCAGGTCATCGGTCAGCGGGTGGGCCAGGCGCAGCAGGTCGCGATGCGACCAGCCGTTCCTCTGCCGGTACTTGACCAGCTGGAAGGCGAGCTGATCGACCGTGGCGCTGGTGTACCAGTCGGCGATGCCGCGCCTGAGACCCCGGCCCCAGCCACGGAAACCTTCAACTGCTTCCGCGAACTGGAAGAGGTGCGTACCCGTACGGCAGACGCGCGGGATAGCGGACATCGCGGCGCGCTTGCACGCGTCATCGCCCAGTGCCGAGGCCAGCGCCAGCGCGAAGATCGCCGGGTCATTCTTCGGCGCGCGGCCGGAATGGCTGATCTCGACGATGAGTGCGACAGCCCGCTCACCATCGGCCTGGATGCAGCGGATCGTCGCTTCCGCGTTCTCACGCGTGCACGTGCGTTCGGCCGCGTAATAGCTGCCACCTTCGGAGCCCAGGATCAGGAAGCGGTCGAGGCGCGTCCAGTCATCGACGGCGAATGCATATCCGCCGGCGCTGTTCGCTACCGTGTTGTCGATCGGCTCGGATTGCCGGGTCTGCCGCAAAGAAAAAAGCTTCCTGTAGTCCATATCACACCTCCAAAGGCTCCTTCCAAAAAAGTGCGGCGGGCATGTTGTGAAGAAGGGTGCAGGGGCTTATCCCTGCGTCTTGGCAAGGTAACCCTCCCTCTCCGGCCCGCCGCGTTACGACGAATTAGAGACACGGGCGTGTTGTTGCTGAAGGAATGCCGACATTTTGCAATGCCGTTGGGGTCCGAGCCCCTAGCGACCGATAACCTTCATGCTCCGGCCCGCGCCGGTAAAGTAGTGATACGGGCATGAGATCGCCCGAGGTTGTTTCCGATGCTCTACCGCTGAGCTACCGTCCACAAGAACGAGTGAGATTCGAACTCACGACCTGCGGATTAAGATTAACCTCGAACTCCGGCCCGTACCGCGTATCAAGTGACGCGGGCATGTTATGTCTGAAGGGTCTAGGCGTCTCAACCATTCGACCTACGCGCTTTGCAGCCCGTGTGGGAATTGAACCCACTTCTCCCCGTTTGGAGCGGTAACCTTCAAACTCCGGCCCGCGCCGGTACTTTAATTCAATGATATGGACGTGTGTTGCCACAAGGATCTGCTCTACCCACTGAGCTACCACCCCGTAGATGATGGAGTGGACGGGAGTCTAACCCGCGACATGATAACCTTACAGCTTCGGCCCATACCGGTACTGTTCGCAATGCAGCGCGGGCATATGAATCGCAAAGGGAGCTTTCAGGTAACCCTCTGCTGCCGGCCCGCGCCGGTTTGCATGACGGCAAACTGCCTCATGCAAAAATACATGTCAATACAAACTTTATTTTTCTTACAGTTTGCTCTATATCCATATTCATGATCTCAAGCGCGCAGATTCGCGCCGGACGCGGATTGCTGAAATGGACGCAGGCCGCCCTGGCCGCGAAAGCAGGGTTGTCGGTGGTGACGTTGAATATGATCGAAAGCGATACGGTCAGCCCACGCGAGCGGACTTTAGCCAGCATCCGCGTGGTCATGGAGCAAGCCGGCGTCGTGTTCATCGGGGAAAATGGGAAGGGCATTGGCGTATGCTTCGCCGATGCAAGACAGGAAGGATAGGACATGGGACACCTGGGCAGCAGAAATTTGCCGGAATTGGCCAGGGCGATTGCGGCCGAAGCCGGATTCGATCCTGAAGAGATCGTGACGCGCGAGGGCGAAAAGGCGCATCCACGCTGGACGGAGTATGTTTCCACCGCCAACGCGCGGCTGGCGCTGCGCGAAGGCATCGGGCCGATCGCCCCTCAGGCGGACCGATACAAGAACAGCCCGCTGACAGTGTTTGGCGATCACGACGACGCGACCATCGCCCAGATGCGCGAGTGCATGGGCGTCGGCAATGCGGTGGCGGGCGTGATCTGCGCCGATGGTCATCTGGGGTACGCCCAGCCGGTCGGCGGCGTCATCGCCTACGAGAGGCAGATCAGCATCTCCGGCGTCGGGTTCGACATCGGCTGCGGCAACATGGCGGTGCGGCTGGATACGCCCTTCAGCGCGATCCAGGACCGCGTCGGCTCAATCTTGAACGACGTGCGCAATGTCATCTCGTTCGGCGTCGGCCGCAGCAACAACGAGCGCGCCGAGCACGAACTGTTCGACAATTCCGACGCCTGGCGCGAGTCCGACATGGGCCTGTACCGGCAGAAGGCGGAGGCGCAGCTCGGCACCGTCGGCTCGGGCAACCACTATGTCGACCTGATGCGCGACGAGGACGATTTCGTCTGGATCGGCGTGCATTTCGGCAGCCGGGGCCTGGGCCACACCAGCGCCACGCGCTACCTGAAGGCGGCCGGCGGCAAGGACGGCATGAACGTGCCGCCCGCCGTGATCGACGAGGACAGCGAGATCGGCCGGCGCTACATCGCCGCTATGCAGCTGGCGGGGCGCTATTCCTATGCTGGGCGCGAATGGGTGGTCGAGCGCGTGCGCCGGATCATCGGCGGCACCGTCACCGACATGGTGCACAATCACCACAACTACGCCTGGCGCGAGACGCATAACGGGCGCGATTTGTGGGTGGTGCGTAAGGGCGCAACGCCCGCCTTTCCGGGCCAGCGTGGCTTCGTTGGCGGATCGATGGGCGACGACGCGGTGATCCTGGAAGGCGTGGATAGCCCTGAAGCGAAGGCTTCGCTTTATTCGACGGTGCACGGCGCCGGGCGGCTGTTCGGGCGCAAGGAAGCCAAGCGCCGTTTCGCGCGGACTGAAATGGACGCCTGGCTGCAGGAGCGCGGCGTCATGCTGGCGGGTGGCGACCTCGACGAAAGCCCGATGGCCTATCGCCGCCTGCCCGACGTGCTGGCGTACCACGCCGGCACGGTCAAGGTGCTGCACACGCTGCGCCCCTTCGCGGTCGCCATGGCCGGCGAGGCTGAGTTCGATCCATTCAAGGATTAGCGGTTTGAACCTGATCGTTGAAATCCGCTTCGGCTCGCATCTCTACGGCACGGACACGCCGCAGTCGGACCTCGACGTGAAGGGCGTGTACATCCCCGACGCACGCGATATCCTGCTGCAGCTGGTCAAGCCTCTGATCGCCGACCAGCGCGAAAAGGCCGTGGGCGAAAAGAATACCGCAGTCGATGTCGATCGCGAAGCCTATAGCTTGCAGCGTTATCTCGAACTATTGTGCGAGGGGCAGACCGTCGCTCTGGACATGCTGTTCGCGCCTGACTGTGCGATGATCACACCGCCCACCGCCGTTTGGAACGAGGTCAGAACTCTTGCGCCCAAGCTGATTACGAAGCGCTCCGCGGCCTTTGTCCGATATTGTCAGCAGCAGGCAAGCAAGTACGGCATCCGCGGCTCTCGCATCGCGGCGGCGCGGCATGTCCTCGATCTTCTCCGGCAGGCGAAAACGGCATCCGGTGCCGCTGCAAAACTGGAAGTGGCGCGCGAAGCTCTTTTCGCCATGGAGCCGGTCGAGCACGTGGCTCTGTACGATGTCGAGCAGGCCAGCGGCAAAGCCATCACCACGCTCGAAGTCTGTGGACGGAAGATCCTGTTCACGACGTCCCTTGAGACGGCGACCGGCATCGTGCAGCGTGTTCTCGACGAGTACGGCAAACGGGCGTTTCTGGCCGAGCGCAACGAGGGAGTCGACTGGAAAGCCTTATCGCATGCGCTGCGCGTCGGCTACGAGGCGGTGGAGTTGCTCTCGACCGGCAGAATCACTTTCCCTCGTCCGGAGGCGGAGCACCTGAAAGCCGTCAAGCTGGGACAGCTGCCTTACCGGGAGATTGGAGCCGAGATCGAGACCCAATTGGCGATGGTCGTCGCCGCCGAGCAAGCTTCGAAACTACCTGAGACACCGGATTACATGGCCGTGGACGATCTCGTGGCGCGGGTTTATGGCGAAGCCGTAAGGTTCGTATCATGATCCCTCTCTCCTACGTGTCGGACGAGGCACGGCTCCATATTGCTTTGGTCTTGCAAGAGATCGAGCGGGCGCATGGCATCGAAATCCTGGTAGCCGCTGAATCCGGCAGCAGGGCATGGGGCTTTCCATCAGCCGACAGCGACTACGATGTTCGCATTCTCTACCGCCGCCCGATGGCCGATTATCTGTCCGTTCTGCCGACACGTGACGTAATCGAATTGCCGATAGTGTTCGATCAGACCCTCGGCGCTGATCTGGACATCAACGGATGGGATATCCAGAAGGCGCTCTACCTTGCTTTGCAATCGAATACGACCCTGCTGGAGTGGCTCCGTTCCCCTATCCAATACGTTCGGAAAGACGATGCCGCAGACCGGTTGCTGGGCTTCGTTCAAGAGGCCGGCAATCTGGACTGGTTTGCCTACCGCTACGACCGCCCGGCCCGACACGCGTTGGAGCAGATTTTAAACGAGGCCGAAACAGTGAAGCTCAAGCGCTATTTCTATGCGCTGCGGCCGGCATTGGCGTATCGCTGGACACGCGAAGGACGGCAACCACCTCCCATGGATCTGCCGTCTCTCCTTGCCGGCTTGTCCATTCCGTCAGGTGTGCTCGAAGATATTGAACAATTGCTGGATCTGAAACGGATTGATTCCGAAAAACTTACAATTCCAAGATGCACTATCTTGGACAACTACTTGGCCGTCTTGCTGGACGATAAGGCGGCAAAGATCTCGGAGGTGGAACTTGCACCGGAAGCGATCGAAGCGGCCAACAAGGTTTTCCGAGAACTTCTGTCATGGATTTGACGACTGTTACTCGCCTTATTACCCACCTCGCACTTGTCTTCCTCGCGCTGAAGAAAATGCTTACAAGACGCATATGCGCAACGTTTCAATGAAGTGCTTCGCCGTTTCGAAGCGTCAAACTCGGCTCCTGCACGTGACGATCACGCTGATGACGATCACGCTGATAGTGGGCTGGATGCCGACCACCGCACAGGCCCAGCCTGCCCAAACATTGCCGATCGAGGCGCCTGCGTGCAAATCGCAAAACAATTGCGACCGCGATCCGGCGCACATGCAGCAGTTCATCGCTTCGTTTTACAGATGGTATGTTGGTGATGACCTGAGAAGCTGGAACGACCCGAAAGACCAGCCCACTGTCAAGCACGCCGTCACAAAACGGTTCTTTGCAGAGTTCCCATCTATCGGCCGTCCGGACAATACCGACTCAGATCCCCTTACCTGCGCTCAGGACACCCCGCCTTCCTGGCCCGGGAATGTTTCCGTCACGCTTCTTTCAACGCAAGACCGCAAGATGAAATTCGAAGTCCGTCTGGGTGCCTCGCCTGACGATATAATGGTTCTCGAGGTAAGTCTTGTTCCCTCCGGGGGTCACTGGCTGATCGACGACGTCAAGCGTGTTCGGGTTATTCAGCCTCAAGGGCGGTAGACGGTATAGGACGGACTTGCCCTACGATAAGCGTGGCTGGGATAAGGATCGTCTGCGGTCCCCTGATGAAAGTCGGAAACCCATTCGGTGCCGTTGAACATCGCCATGTGACCGTTCTGGTTGCCGCCTGGGTATGACTGGATAACAGCGACATCGCCTTTTTGTGGTGGGTGATTATCATCAACGGTCACTGGTACGAAAC
>CALMVH010000175.1 GCA_937873165.1 uncultured Rhodospirillales bacterium | reverse complement strand
AGGTAGCGGCAGACATAGGCCGCGGACCGGTCCACCTTGGTCGGGTCCTTGCCGGAGAACGCTCCGCCGCCGTGCGGGGCGGCGCCGCCATAGGTATCGACAATGATTTTGCGCCCGGTCAGGCCCGCGTCACCATCCGGTCCGCCGATCACGAAGCGGCCGGTCGGATTGACGTAGAACTGGTCTTCCTCGCACATCCAGCCTTCGGGCAGGATCTTCAAGACGTGGGGACGCACGATCTCGCGCACATCCTCGGCCTGCAGGCCTTCGGCGTGCTGCGTGGAAACCACCACGGAACTCGCCCGCACCGGCCGGCCGTGCTCGTACTGCAGGCTGACTTGGCTTTTCGCGTCGGGGCCCAGCATCGACTTGTCGCTTGCGTGGCGGGCTTGCGCCATGCCGCGCAGAATGCCGTGCGCGTAGAATACAGGCGCCGGCATCAGCGCCTCCGTCTCGCGGCAGGCATATCCGAACATGATGCCTTGGTCGCCGGCCCCTTCATCCTTGTTGCCGGCCGCGTCCACGCCCACCGCGATGTCGGCGGACTGGGAGTGTACAAGGATTTCAACCTGCGCCGTTTCCCAGTGGAAGCCGTCCTGCTCGTATCCTATGTCGCGGATCGCATCGCGGGCTGCCGCTTCCAGGTCGGCGGGCTTGATCGACGCGGGACCGCGGACCTCGCCCGCGATCACCACGCGGTTGGTGGTGGCCAGCGTTTCGCATGCCACGCGTGCCTGCGGATCGGCGGCAAGGTACATGTCGACAACCGCATCCGAGATGCGGTCGCAGACCTTGTCGGGATGACCTTCGGAAACCGATTCACAGGTAAAAATATAGCCGTCCATAAAATCCTGCCCTGGTGATAGCGACTTTATGGAGGCGCTCAGCGCAGTGGTCAACCAGCCTCTTCGTTAGCGGCGGCAGCGACAGTACCGGTAGTTGGTGAGGAATTGCCGATGGCCTTCACCATGTCGAAGATACGCTTGCGCACGGTCGGATCGGCAATCCGGTAATACGCGCGGACCAGTTCAAGGGTTTCGCGCTTGTCGAGCGGGTTGGCAATATAGCCTTCCTGTCCGGGTTCGCCGAAGCCTGCCTGGTTGTTCATTTCCTCGAAGAAGAAAGCCACCGGAACGGTAAGGATACGGCTCATGTCATGCAGGCGGCTGGCGCCGATGCGGTTCGTGCCGCGCTCGTATTTCTGCACCTGCTGAAAGGTAAGCCCGAGTTCCTTCGCCAGCTTGTCCTGGCTCATGCCGAGCACGACGCGGCGCTGCTTCACGCGCGATCCCACGTGAACATCGATGGGGCTCGGGACCTCCATGCGTGGGCGACCGCCGCGTTTACGCACTGGGGCTTCAATCGTCATTAAAATTTCCTGTCTAAGTGAGTGAGTGAACAGGGCGGCATACATAACATTGTATGACGTCAAGTGAAGTGCCGAACGTCACCGCCATCACGAAGATGTAAAGATGATCGCCACCACAATCCAGACCAAATGGCATACAATCCGAGCATAATGGCAAAAATAAGATCACCATGACGAGCATAGAATGGCGGGCGAGGCAGGCTGCCGGGCAACGTCACGTCCAGCACGCCTTGACTGCCTAGAGGCAGCGATCCCAATACCCGCCCGAACGAGTCGACCGCGCCTGACACGCCTGTGTTCGCCGCCCGCAAGAGCGGCATGCCTTGCTCGACCGCCCGGGACTGCGCCATGGCAAAATGCTGATGCGGACCCGCGCTGACGCCGAACCAGCCATCGTTGGTTACCTGGACAAGGAACTTGGGTCGGTTGTGCAGATCGACAAGGGTTTCCGCAAAGATTGCTTCGTAACAGATCGCAGCGGCGAAAGGGGGAATGCCTGGCACGGTGATCGTCTCGGCTCCGCGGCCCGGTGTAAGGTCCTGGCTGCCGACCGCAAGCGCGTCCAGCGGCAGCACGTTGCGAAACGGCATGTATTCGCCAAAGGGCGCAAGATGGGTCTTGTCGTAGCGCGCCAGGCGATCTCCATTCGAGTCGACAACCTCCAGACTATTGTAATAATCGGAACGGCCCGCTCCGTGACGCTCGACACGCAGCGTGCCCGCCAGCACTAGGCCGCCCGGCTTCAGGACCGAGGCAATAGCCCGCGGAATCTCCGGTGACCAGTCGAGCGGAAAGGGAATCGCCGTTTCAGGCCAGATGAAAAAGCGGGGAGCGAGGCCTTCCTCGCCGGGCTGCCGTGACAAGCGCAGCAGGGTTTCGAAATGCTGTTCGGCAAGGTCTTTGGTCCATTTGTCGCCTTGCGCGACATTCGGCTGTACCAACCGGAACACCAGGCCGGTGGTGCCGGGATCGGCAGTCGCCGACAGCCGGTACTCGCCCCACGCCGCCAAGCCGCAGAAGATCGCGACGCCACCGACCGTCAGGGCGAGCGCGCCGGAGGCCGTGCGCGATCGATCCGCCAGCAAAATCGGCAGCGATGCCGCCGCGACCGTTAGGAACCCGAGCCCGTACTGGCCCAGCCACGCGTAGCTTTGCAGGACCGGCAGCCATGCAATCCAGCCTTGCCCCGTCAGGTTCCAGGGAAATCCGGTGAGGAAATGCCCGCGAATCCACTCGCCGATCATCAGCCACGCGGCAAATCCCACGATGCGCAGCACGCCCGCCTGATGCGCCCGCCACCACATCATCACCGCGAAACCGGGAATGAATGCCAGCAGGATCGGCAGTATGGTGCTAGCAAAGGGGATGGCCCACCACCAATGCGCGATGTCCGTCAGCATCGAATTGGTCAGCCAGTAAAAAGCAGTCGCGAACTGCCCGAAGCCGAACCACCAGGCAATGGCAAAGGCCTGCCGGTGCGTCTTTGCGCCGTCCAGGAGGAACAGGAGGCAAGGGTAAACCAGCCACAGAAGCGGTGTTGCGTAAAATGGCGGGAAAGCCAAAGCCGACACGATGCCGAGCATAAGCGCCAGCCCGCGCCGCCGCCAACGGGTAAGCCCTGCCAGCCGCGCGGCGAAATCCTCAAGCGTGCGTTTGATGCCTGATCGCGGCCTCGCCGGCAAGACGCCGGGCACGGACACGCTTGATACGGCGCTGATCGGCCTCGATAACCTCAAATTCGGCTCCGGAACTGTGATGGACGATCTCGCCCGGAGACGGGATATGCCCTGCGAGGTTCCAGATCAAGCCGCCGACGGTGTCGAAGGCGTCGCGCTCATCCTCCTCGACCAGGGGGCCGAACCGTTCCTCAAAGGTTTCGATCGGCATGCGGGCGTCGACCAGCAGCGTTCCATCGGTTTCCTCCACCACCTCGGCAAAGGATTCGCGATCGTGTTCGTCCTCGATGTCGCCCACGATTTCTTCGATTAGGTCCTCGATCGTGACCAGCCCGTCGATGCCGCCGAACTCATCCACCACCAGCGCAATATGAGTGCGGTCGCGCCGCATGGTCAGCAGCAGATCCACCGCGCGCATGGAAGGCGCCACGATGGGGACCGGCCGTGTAATGGCGGCAAGGTCGAACGCGCCTTCCTGCGTCAGCGCGGTCAGAAGGTCACGAATGTGGAAAACGCCGACGACCTCGTCCAGGGTTTCCCGGTAGACGGGCAGGCGGCTATGCGTCAGCCCCGCCACCATCTTGATCAACGGCTGCAGTTCCATGCCCGCCTGAACGGCGACGATCTCGGCCCGGGGCACCATGACGTCATCAACTGTAAGATCCCGGAATGCCTCTACATTGGCGATCAGGCGGCGCTCGTGCGCGCTGATGTGAGGCGACATAATTTCTTCGGCCTCATCGGTCTGCAGGATCTCCGGCGACCCTTTCCATAAGGACAGCAGCCGCTCGAACAAGGGTTCGGCCTGCGTCCTTGCATTTGCGGCCCCGGCCGGACGAGATCCGGAACGAGGCAAATCAGAGTCGTCGTTCATCGTCTTACGGAAAACCTCGTCTCGTGTTCAATATAGGGATCGTCGATGCTAAAGCCAGCCAGAATGGCTATTTCCAGAGTTTCCATCGTTTCGGCATCCGCATCCTCGATATGATCGTGACCCAGCAGATGCAGAACGCCATGCACGATCATGTGTCGCGTGTGGCTGACCACAATCTTGCCGTCGCGCGCCGCCTCGGCAATCACCGTCTGAAGGCTGATCGCAATATCGCCGATAGGCCGGGGCATGCCGGTAACCAGGACGCTGGACCGCGCCGCCGGGAAAGACAGCACGTTTGTCGGCTTGTCGAAGCCGCGAAATTGCTTGTTCAAGGTGCGCAGGGTCGTGTCGTCTGCCAGCAACAACCCAATCTCTGCCAACTGCGGCGAAGCCAGGATCGATGGATCGGCCGCGGTTAGAGTGGCCCGGACGCATTCATCTGCCAAGGCTTCGATATTGGGCACCTGCGCTGTCCAACCCATGTCCGTGATGTCGATGGAAAGCGCAAGCGGCATCAGGCGTTCCGCTCTCGCGTTCGGCGTTCGTAAGCTTGGACAATGCGCATGACCAGGGGATGCCGCACTACGTCGGTTTCGCCAAACTCGACAATGCCCACCCCTTCGGTGGTCGGCTGCCCAGCGGGGCTCAATGCCTCCAGGGCGTCGTAAAGGCCCGACCGCATGCCCGGTGGCAAGTCGATCTGCGTCAGGTCGCCGGTCACGACCATGCGGCTGTTTTCCCCCAGCCGCGTCAGGACCATCTTCATCTGCACAGGCGTGGTGTTCTGGGCCTCGTCCAGCACGACAAAGGCGTTCGCCAGCGTTCGCCCGCGCATGAAAGCCAGGGGCGCGACCTCGATCATGCCCTGCGACAGCCGCTTCTCCACAATCTCGGCCGGCATTAGATCGTTCAAGGCGTCGAAGATCGGACGGAGGTAGGGATCGATCTTCTCGCGCAGGTCGCCGGGCAGGAACCCCAGCCTTTCGCCGGCTTCAACCGCCGGCCGCGACAGGACCAGCCGTTCGATCTGCCCCGACTGCATCATGGCGACGGCCTGCGCAACCGCAAGGTAAGTCTTGCCGGTGCCGGCGGGACCCAGCGCGAAGACCAGGTCGTTCTCTTCCATCGCCTTCAGGTATTCCGCCTGCTTGGGCGTGCGGGCGGCGATCGAGCGGCGGCGGGTTTTCAGTTTCAGGTCCGGCACGGTCGATCCCGCCGCAAGCCCCGACTCGCGCAGGTCCCGGGCCATGCGCACGGCGGCGTCGATATCGCCATTGTTGATCGGCAGGCTGTCCTGCAGGCGGTTCCAGAGCGTCACCAGGGCGATCTCGGCGATGGCGGTGGACTTCACGGACCCTGCGATGGTCAGGGTGTTGCCACGCGAAGCGATGCTGACGCCCAGTTGGTGTTCGATCCGCGACAGGTTGGTGTCGTGTTCGCCGTACAGCAGCGGAACCAGCCGGTTATCCGCAAAGCTGAGATCGACCTTGTGAACGGCGGGTGTGTTATCCAATGTGCAGGATCTCCGCAGGGTAAGAGGATACCAGTCCGGCCGTATCGCCCGACAGGCTGACCCCCTGCGCGGAGGCGATGCGTACCGTTACAATATGCCCCAGAGACTGCTCGGAAAGGTTAACGTGAACGGCTTGCATGTAGGGCGTGCGGCCATGCATCTGACCGGGGCGGCCTCCGGCGCGATCCACCAGGATATCCATCTGCTGTCCGACAAAGCCCCGGTTGAACGCAACCTGTTGCGCCAGCAGTAAAGTTTGCAGTTCTTGCAGGCGGCTGTCCTTTTCGCTTTCGGCGACCGGTTGGGACTGGCGGGCGGCGGGCGTGCCGGGGCGTGGGCTGTACTTGAACGAGTACGCCGACGCAAAGCCGACCTGCTCCACCAGGCGCATTGTCTCGGAAAAGTCGGCAGCTGTTTCGCCCGGGTATCCCACGATAAAATCGGAGCTGAGAGCAATATCGGGCCGGGCAGCCCGAACCCGATCGATGATCGCAAGGTAGTCGGCCGTACCGTGCTTGCGGTTCATCATGTCGAGGATGCGGTCCGATCCGCTCTGCACCGGCAGGTGCAGGAACGGCATCAATTGAGGTACATCGCGGTGCGCCTCGATCAGGTCATCCTGCATGTCCGATGGATGCGAGGTCGTGTACCGGATTCGGGCAATACCGTCGATGTCAGCCATCTCGCGGATCAGCCGCGCGAGCGTCCAGTCCCGGCCATCCGGTCCGGTTCCATGGTAAGCG
>CALMVH010000174.1 GCA_937873165.1 uncultured Rhodospirillales bacterium | reverse complement strand
CGGCGCGGCCGACAGCGGCAGCGCGCGGCTGGCATCGGGGATTGGACTAACGGCCGAGTAATAGACGCGCCGCAGATTATAGCTGCCATATAGTGCCGAGCTCATCGTCAGAATGTTCGAGTCGGTACTCTCGTCCGCGCCCACGATGACTTGCGTGCTCTGCCCGGCCGGGGCAAACGAAGGGGCTTTCTTCTCCGCCTTTGCCTCGTCCAGGCGCCCCTTGATCGCCTGCATCGTGCGCTTGACACCCTGCAGGTTTTTTTCGGGCGCCAGCTTCGCCAGCGCGCTTTCGGTCGGCAGTTCGACGTTGATGCTCAAACGGTCGGCGTAGCGGCCCGCGGTTTCCAGCAAGGCGGGATCGGCATCGGGTATGGTCTTCAGGTGGATATAGCCCTTGAAGCCGTGATCCTCGCGCAAGATGCGGGCAACGTTTACCAGCTGCTCCATGGTGTAGTCGGGACTGCGGATGATGCCGGAACTGAGGAACAGCCCCTCGATGCAGTTGCGGCGATAAAAGCCCAGCGTCAGCGTCACCACTTCCTCGACGGTAAAGCGCGCGCGCTGGACGTTGCTCGATTGCCGGTTGATACAATACAGGCAGTCGAACAGGCAGAAATTCGTCAGCAGTATCTTCAGCAGCGATATGCAACGGCCATCGGGGGCGTAGGCATGGCAGATACCCATGCCTTCCGTCGAGCCGAGGCTGTTCGCATCGCCAAGCGAATTGCGCTTGGTCGTGCCGCTGGACGCGCAGGAGGCATCGTATTTCGCGGCATCGGCCAGGACCTTCAGCTTGTCGAGCAGTTCCATCAATGCCTCCGTTCTTCTAATGTTCTACTCTGTCTCATCCCTCTAGGCAATATTGTCTTGCGAAGGCCGTTTCGCTATCCTGCCGCGTTGCAAACACGCACGAAATCAGGCGAACGCCGGCGGATCGTGGTCGCGGAAGTTCCCAAGCCTAGAGGATCGTCATGACCGAACAAAACCGTATCGCATTCATCCAGGCCAGCTGGCACGAGGACATCGTGGACCAATGCCGCCTTGCCTTCGCCGACGAGATCGTGAAGCTGGGGCATTCCGCCGACCGCATCGATTACTTCAAGGTTCCCGGTTCGCTGGAACTGCCGCTCCAGGCAAAGCTGCTGGCGAACTCGGATCTTTACGCCGCCATCGTGCTGGCGGGGTTGGTCGTCGATGGCGGCATCTACCGGCACGATTTCGTGGCAAATGCCGTGATCTCGGGGCTGATGCAGGTACAGCTGGAAACCGAGGTGCCGATCCTGTCTGCCGTGCTGACCCCGCATCATTTCCACGAGCACGAGCAGCACCGGAGGTTCTTCTCAGACCATTTTGCGGTCAAGGGCCGGGAAGTGGCGCACGCCTGCGCCTTGACCATCGAAAGCGTGTCGCGGCTGAAACACAGCGTCGGCCACGCGTTCTGATGTTCAGCGGCATTGTCCAGGCCTGCCTGCCGATCGCCAGCCTGGCCCGCAGCGAGTCAGGATTGCGCCTGGGCATGCAGTTTCCACCCCTTGTCCTGTCCGGCCTGAACCGGGGCGCCAGTGTTGCCATAGACGGCGTGTGCCTGACAGCGACCGATATCGAGGACAATCTGGTTTACTTCGATGCGGTTCCCGGAACTCTGGTGCGAACCAATCTAGGCGCACGCGACGCGGGGCAACGCGTCAATGTCGAACGGTCTCTGGTGCAAGGGGCTGAGATCGGCGGCCATCCTGTGTCGGGGCATGTGGGTGGAACCGCTGCCCTGATCGCCCTGCAGGCGGGACCCACCAAAAGCTACATCGATTTCTACGTGCCTGAACACCTCCAGAAATACATCTTCCTGCGGGGATACGTCGCGCTGAACGGGTGCAGCCTGACCGTGGCGGAAAGCGACGATTTCGGGATCTACCGGGTTAACCTGATCCCGGAAACGCTGCGGCAAACATCTTTCACCGACTACCGGCCCGGCGACCGCATCAACATCGAACCGGACGCCCAGACCATCACGGTTGTCGATACGGTCGAACGCACCCTCTCGCGCGCAGGACGGCGATAATCAGCCAGGCAAGCGCGATGGACTACGGTTTTGTTTCGGCCGAGGCGGAAGCTTGTGAAAGATCGCGTCAATAATAGCACCGCTCGACGCAAGCCCTTTGCGCGTAAGATCCGTGGTGAACTCACCCGACTTTTGAGCAAGCTGCCTGGCAGCGTGGATTTCTTTGAGCGAAGCATCCGGCTTGATGACCTTGGAAACACCAGGTTTGCCAGTGGAGACGATCAGCCGAGCCGACTTTGCATTGCCCTCGACCTTTAACACGAAGCCAGTCTCGGGTTTTTTACCGCGGCCTTTCTGCGTATAGGTTGCTACGAAGATTTGACCGGGCGTTTGACCAAGCTGACGTTTGTGTTCCATGGCAAAGAAATGCTCTTAAAATAGGCAGATGTCAATTAAATGTGCAGCGAGGGCATAAGTTCCGCTTTCACAGAAATTTGGAGTTCACATGAAGCATTGGTGTCTCACATTATTGGTAGCCAGTGTCCTGCTCGCCGGGTGCGGCCCTCACGACCACGCTACCTCGCCCGCCCAACTGGGCATTGCCACGCCTGATCATCCGGTCATCAACCCTGCCCGGCTGGAACAGCCGTCAGGTGCGCCGATGCAGGTGCCGGTACCGACCCCTGCTGTCGGGCGGGCAACCGATGCCGGCGCCAATGAAGAGGGCGGGCGTATCGAGCCTAATGAATAGCCCAAGACACTGGAATTATGTACTTCATGGGCAGGGAACTCTCAGGGCGGTTGAACTGTCTTAAGAGTCGTCCGCCGAACACGGGCACCTTGCCCTCGCCGGCGACATTCAATTACGGGAGTCTTCCATGAAGATCGAATCACTCAACGACCTGTTCGAGCATACCCTGCAAATGACTTATTATACCGAAAACCAGATCACCAAGGCGCTGCCGCAGATGATCGAGGCCGCACAAAACCCCGAGTTGAAGCAAGCCTTCAGCCAGCATTTGCAGGAAACCGAGCAACAGGTTCAGCGTTTGGAGCAGGTGTTCCAGGCCATGGGCCAGAAGCCGGAAGAAACGACATGCCCGATTATCGACGCCAGCGTCAAGGCATGCGAAAAGCTGATCAGCCACACCGAAACAGGCGCCGTGCGCGATGCTGGCCTGATCCATTGCGGCCAGGGCGTCGAACACCTGGAGATGACACATTACGGTACGCTGGTGGCCTGGGCACAATCGTTGCGCCTGGAACAGATTGTGCCGGTGCTGCAACAAACCCTTGCGGAAGAAAAGAACGCCGACGAGGTGCTAAGCCGCTGTGCAAACGAGCAGGTTAACGAAGGCGCCGCCCGCATGGCGAACGCCGCGTAAACCCTACGCATCGCCACGCAAAAAGGCCGCTCTCAAGGCGGCCTTTTTTTGTGCACGGGCTACGCTATGATCGCTGCATGAGCGATCGCCCTGTTCTTCTGATCCCCGCGCCCCTGAACCCGCGCCTGACATCCCTAGTGGATAACAGCTTCGAAACGATCAAGCTGTACGAAGCCGGCGATCCTGATGGGCTGCTGGCCCAGAATGCCGGTCGTATCAGAGGAATCGTCAGCACGGTATCGCGCGCCAATGCCGGCGTGACAGCCTCGTTGATCGATGCTCTGCCTCTTTTGGAAATTATCGCCCATTTTGGCGTGGGCGTGGATAGCATCGACTTGCCTGCGGCGGCACGGCGCAACGTGATCGTCACCAACACACCCTCCGTTCTTACCGACGCCGTGGCGGATGTCGCGCTGCTGCTGTTGCTGGCGGTTACGCGCAACGCGGTGGAAGCCGACCGCTTCGTGCGCGCCGGCGAATGGCCGACAGGCCGGTTGCCGCTCGCGAGGGGCCTCGGGGGAAAGCTGTGCGGCA
>CALMVH010000173.1 GCA_937873165.1 uncultured Rhodospirillales bacterium | reverse complement strand
GCAGCGCCCGCGATCCATAGCCGATGCGCTTGCCGCCCTCCAGAAGCGGGCGGATGGCAGGATGTGTTTTGTACTGCTGCATCTCCTCGAACGGCGACAGGAACGGGTTCGTATAGTCCAGCCCGACGACGAAGCCTATGGAAACGAGGTTGTCCTGCCAATGGTAAATCCAGCCGCCGCCATAGGTCGCGTTGTCCAGCGGCCAACCCATGGTGTGCACGATGGTGCCGGGCTTGTGCTTCGCGGGATCGACCTGCCACAATTCCTTGATGCCGATGCCGTAGGTTTGCGGATCGACGCCCTTGCGCAGATCGAAACGCTGGAACAGGGCTTTCGCCAGCGATCCCCGGCATCCCTCGGCAAAGATCGTCTGCTTCGCCAGCAACTCGACGCCCTCGGTAAAGGCGGTGGTCGGCTGGCCATCCTTGCCGATGCCCTGATTGCCGGTCGCAACCCCCCGCACCGCGCCCGTATCGTCGTACAGGATCTCGGCGGCGGCGAAGCCGGGATAGATCTCGACCCCCAGCGCGTCCGCCTGTTCGGCCAGCCAGCGGCCCAATTGACCCAGGCTGATGACGTAGTTGCCGTGATTGTTCTGCTGTGGCGGGGTAGGCAGCCTGAACGATTTTGTACGCGTCAGGAACAACAGGCTGTCGCCGGCCGCGGGCACGGTGAGGGGCGCGCCCCGCGCCCGCCAGTCGGGGAACAGTTCGTCCAGAGCGCGCGGCTCGATCACCGCCCCCGACAGCAGATGCGCGCCGACCTCGGATCCTTTGTCCAGCACGCACACGGATAGATCGGGCGAAACCTGCTTCAGCCGGATGGCCGCCGACAGCCCCGAAGGGCCGCCTCCGACGATCACGACATCGTATTCCATGCTCTCGCGCGTCATTCTGCCTCTCGCTTGCAACAGGCGATCAATGTCTTACGTTGACACTGTTTATCAAGATGTTCCTACAGGCTGGCCGCATGGATCGCAAATCGCTGATGGACGCGCTGGATTGGCAGATCGCACAGGGCGCGGACGAGGCTATCGGCGACGAGCCACAAAACCACCTTCATGCAAAGCCGGCACCGAAATCCGCCGCGCCGAAGACCGCTGCCGCGCCTGCCGCAAAATCTCCGGCCGCCGCCGCGACGAGCCCGGTCACCACCGCCCTGGCCAACGCCGCCGGTACCTTGGACGAGTTGCGCGAAGCCATCGCGGGGTTCGACGGGCTGGATGTCAAGTTAACTGCCACAAAGATGGTGTTCGCGGACGGCAACCCACAGGCGCGGGTCATGATCGTCGGCGAGGCACCCGGTTCGGACGAGGACCGGCAAGGCAAGCCCTTCGTGGGCGTGTCGGGGCGCTTGCTCGACCGGATGCTGGCCGCCATAAACCTGGACCGCAGCCAGGTTTACATCACCAACGTGCTGAACTGGCGGCCGCCGGGCAATCGCAAGCCGACCCCGGCCGAAGTGGCGCTGTCGTTGCCCTTTCTGCAACGGCACATCGAACTGGTGGATCCGAAGCTGATCCTGCTGACCGGCGACAGCGCCGCCAAAGCCGTGACCGGCAGCCGGGAAGGGATCACGCGGCTGCGTGGACACTGGCAGGAAATTCACCTCGGCAATGGCAAGACCTACCGGGTGCTGCCGACCTTCCATCCCTCGTTTCTGCTGCGTTCGCCGGGGCAAAAGCGCGAGGCATGGCGGGATTTCCTTTCATTTGCCGACGAAGTAAAAAGACTCGGGTAATAATAGGAATGGTCACGATCTGAGCGTTGATCTAGTTCAGAATTATTTATCTGGCAAGAATAAAGTAAATAAAGCGATATCACAAAGTCCGGTTCAGGAATCCCAAGGAAAAAGTGCCGTTAAAACTTTTTTCTAGGCGGCTGGAAAGGCTTCAAACCTGAGACTTCCTGCGACTTCTCGCTTTGAAAGCTGCAGGATTCAGCGTGGTCATTGATAGTTCCTGTTCT
>CALMVH010000172.1:769-4208 GCA_937873165.1 uncultured Rhodospirillales bacterium | reverse complement strand
GGAATCATATCTCACCAACGTTGGAAATCCTAATTAATAGGTCCTGAGCCTAGGCTCTGTACCCGCAGATTAGCTTGTTTGGTAGGTTCAGGCGTGATCCAACGTAGCTAGATGTGTGTCATGCGCTTCGATCTAAGCGATACTGAATAGGCGATCATCGAGCCGTTGTTGCCTGTCGATGGCCATCGGCGTGGCAAGGATCGTAAGGTACTGGTCGGTTCCCGCAATCACTGCCGCAGGAAACGCTCCCCGCTGATAAACTGACCGTGAAAAGCCGAATACGATAACAGTTCGGCTTTTCACCTTTTTTTAAGTTTTGTTTTAGGTGCGAAAAACATATGGTTCGAAAATTATACAGAGGAACATATGGCAATCTCAAACCGTGACGAGCGTTCGCAGGCCGAAGCCGCAGGACAACCGGCTGATCCCTTTGCAGCCGCCCTTCACGGCGTCCGGCCCTGGAGCGAAGCGCGGGCGTATTCTCTTTCCCTTGCCCAGCATCTGTTGCCCGACTCTTACCAGGAAATACAGACCCGGAACGAGTTTGCCGTGGCGAGGCACCGCAGCCTTGCGGCAGATCCCGTCGATCGGCTGAGGCACGCGCTTGGCGAGGCGGCAGGCTTAACGGATCGGGGAAGCGAAGCGCTGCGTAGTTCGGTAAAGATGCATTTCCGGGAGTGCTTCCACGACGCGGTGGAAGTCGCACCCGCTTCTGCTCTGAACCTGACAATCAAGTTCGCCAGCTATGCCCTGCGCGACCGTGCGCATCCCGAGATCGCGCCCATGCTGGCGCACGCCGCGGCAGGCCGGCTGGACGCGCATGCCCAGAAGAACCCGGCAGAGACGGCCGATTTCGCACGGCGCCTGCTGAAACTGCCCGAAGCAGTACTGGGTGCCGATATCCGTGCAGGTCTCGCGGCAAAGCGCGGCGCCCTGCTGGTGCAGGTACAGGCGCAAGCAGCCAAGCCCGCCGTCCAACCAAGGGATCGCTTGGATTTCCTGCCGCCAATCGTCCGCCCGTCCACGCAAGGCCTCGGCCTGCGACGCAGTTGATCGAAGCAGGCTGGAGTGACCTTACTTTTTGGAAAAATGCACAAAGCGGCAGTACTCGCGGATATGCCGGTCAAAGTGCTGGCCCTTCGACGGCGCGGCCAGCAACGCGTGGTAAGCAGCCTCCGGCACACCGGCATACTCGTACCGCCCTCCAATATGCCGAAACCACAGCGTCAGTGTTGAGGCGTCGTATTCGGCGCGCGCCGGGACGGAGGAGGTCAGGGGCGGCATAGAGGTTGGAAGCAGCGAAACCGCCTTGCGTTCCGAAACCTGCAGCGTAAAGCGGTAGCATGTTCGACCGCTACCTGCACGCCCTCCAGCACCAGTACCGCTCCGGCCAGGCCACCGAGCACAGCTACCGTCCCGCGTTGCAGGATTGCCTGGCGGCATCGTGTAAGGGCGTAGACGTCACCAACGAGCCGAAGCGTCAGCGGTGCGGCGCGCCCGACTACATCCTGAACCGCAACGGCATCCCCGTGGGATATGTCGAGGCAAAGGATATCGGCATCGACCTCGACCGGGTCGAGAAAGATGGGCAGATGGCCCGCTACCGCGCCAGCCTCGATAATTTGATCCTGACTGATTACCTCGATTTCCGCTTCTTCCTGGACGGGCAGAAGGTCGATCAGGTCGCCATCGCTAGGGCCAGCGGCGGCAGGATCGAGCCGCTGCCCGAAAACTTTGGACGCCTGGAAATCCTGCTGAAGGATTTCGGCGTGTTCCAGGGCCAGACTCTTAAATCGGCGCGGCAACTGGCCGAGATGATGGCGCACAAAGCGGCGCTGATGCGCGACGTGTTCCTGCAAACCGTGCAGGACGACGCGCTGCCCGAGAACAGCCTGCGCGACCAGTTGCACGCCTTCCAGCAGGTGCTGATGCACGACATGGATGCGGCGCAGTTCGCCGATGTTTATGCGCAGACCATCGCCTACGGCCTGTTCACCGCGCGGCTGCACGACTGGACGCTGAGCGATTTCTCGCGCGGCGAGGCGCTGCTGCTGATCCCGAAATCAAACCCCTTCCTGCGCCAGCTTTTCCATTATGTCGCCGGGCCCGAACTGGACAGCCGCGTGGTGTGGATCGTGGACGAGCTGTGCAAGGTCTACCGCGCCGCCGATCTGGGCGCGATCCTGAAGGATTTCGGCGTTGCGACCGGGCGCGGCGACCCGATCCTGCATTTCTACGAGACGTTCCTTGCCGCCTATGATCCGAAGCTGCGCAAGGCGCGCGGCGTCTGGTATACGCCGGAGGCGGTGGTGACCTTCATCGTGCGCGCCATAGACGACGTGTTGAAGACCAGCTTCGGCCTGAAGGAAGGCCTGGCCCACACCGGCATGGTCTCGATCGATATAGAGAGCGGCGCGGACAAGAAGGGCAAGACCTTCGTGAAGCAGCAGGTGCACAAGGTGCAGTTGCTGGATGTCGCGACCGGCACCGGCACGTTCCTGGCGGAGGTCGTGAAGCAGGTTCACGGCCGCTTCAAGGGCCAGCAGGGCCTGTGGTCCAGCTATGTCGAGCAGCATCTGTTGCCGCGCCTGCACGGGTTCGAGCTGCTGATGGCCAGCTACGCCATGTGCCACATGAAGCTGGATTTGCTGCTGAAGGAAACCGGCTACGCGCCCTCGAACCCCGACAACCCGCCGCGCGTCGGCGTCTACCTGACCAACAGCCTGGAGGAGCATCATCCCGATACCGGCACGCTGTTCGCCGGGTGGCTGTCGCGCGAGGCGAACGCCGCCGCGCGCATCAAGAAGGACATGCCGATCATGGTCGCCTTCGGCAACCCGCCCTACAGCGGCATTTCGTCGAACATGAAAAGCTGGATCGCGACGCAGAAGATCGAGGATTACAAATACGTCGACGGTAGGCATTTCGGCGAGCGCAAGCACTGGCTGAACGACGATTACGTGCAATTTATCCGCCTGGGCGAGCACTATATCGAAAAGCACGGCGAGGGCGTGCTGGCCTATATCACCAACCACGGCTACCTCGACAACCCGACCTTCCGCGGCATGCGCTGGCACCTGCTGAACACCTTCGACGATATCTGGGTGCTGGACCTGCACGGCAACGCGAAGAAGAAGGAACGCGCCCCGGACGGCAGCGCGGACAGGAACGTGTTCGACATCCAGCAGGGCGTCGCCATCCTGATCGCGGTAAAGAAACGCTGCGCGGCAGGGGAGCCGAAGCCGCTGGCCACCGTGCACCACGCCGACCTATGGGGCAGCCGCGAAAGTAAGTATGAGGCGCTGGAGGCGGGGCGGCTACCGAGCATGCCGTGGAGTATGCTGGATGTGCGGGGGCCGTTCTATTTCTTCATGCCGCAGACCTACGACCTGGTTGAAGAATATAAGGCATTTCCTGCAATTACGGATATCTTCAAGAC
>CALMVH010000172.1:0-759 GCA_937873165.1 uncultured Rhodospirillales bacterium | reverse complement strand
ATCAAACATCCAGAGATAGTATTGTCGTTGATTTTACAGAAGCTGGGCTGCGTAACAAAATTACTGCTTTCACCAATTTGAAAAACAGCGATCAGGAGATTAGAAAGGCATACTTCGGAGACAAGAAAGTTGCCGATTATCTACCGGGCGATACGCGACAGTGGTCTCTTAAAGAAGCCCGGGTACGACTGGCAAATGATGCAGACTGGAACAGGCATATCCGCCGAACGCTGTATCGACCGTTCGATTTCCGCTACATTCTTTACGATCAAGGAATGGTTGATTGGCCTCGGCCAGAAGTCCTTGGCAATATGCTGCACCCAAATTTGTCATTGATTGTAAATAGGCAATCCAAGGAGCCGTTTGCTGTCCTGTGTTCCAACACGATAACCGAACGGAAAATTGCCTCTATTTATGACGCGAGTAGCACGATCCCTTTATATCGGTACGGTTCGAAGTCGGACCTTCTGTATTCGGACAGAGGGACTCAGCGGGAATCCAACCTCGACCCCACGATCTACAAGGCCATCCAGGCGATCGTGCCGGATGTCCAGCCGCAGAGCCTGTTCGACTACATCTATGCCGTGCTGCACAGCCTGTCCTACCGCGAACGCTACGCTGAGTTCCTGAAGTCCGACTTTCCGCGCATCCCCTATCCGCGCGATGCCGCCGCCTTCCACGCCCTGGCGGCGCAGGGGCAGGTGGTGCGCGAACTGCATTTGATGGAAAGCCCGCTGCTCGACACCCTCATCACCACCT
>CALMVH010000171.1:6243-8545 GCA_937873165.1 uncultured Rhodospirillales bacterium | reverse complement strand
CGCCGGCAATTTCAACGCCGCAGATGCCGCCGCCGACGCCGCTCGTGCAGGCCGGGCCGCGTCCGCGGGCAGTTGTTATCCCGTTCCGGCCTCTTGCGCAGAAACCGGGCGCCAACCTGCCGCACCGGGGCTGAGTTGACCGCTACAAGGCCGGTCCTTTCCCGAACGCCGGAGGCATGTCCATACGCCGCCCTGTGGAGCTGACGCCCGAGCTGATGCTGCGGGCCTACGCCAGCGGCATTTTCCCGATGGCGGAAGATGCGGACGATCCGTACCTGCACTGGCTCGACCCCGATCCGCGCGGCATCATCCCCTTGGATGATTTCCATGTTCCGAAGCGGCTTCGCCGGATTATCCGCCAGCAACCCTACGATATCCGGGCCGACACGGATTTTGGCCAGGTGATCGACCGGTGCGGACCGATGCGTCCCGGTGGAGAGCGAACGTGGCTGAACACCGGCATCGCGGCTGTCTGCCGGGCCCTGCACCGACAGGGCTTCGCGCATAGTATCGAAGCCTGGCAGGGCGACCGGCTGGTCGGGGGCCTGTACGGCATCGCGCTCGGCGGCGCGTTTTTCGGAGAAAGCATGTTCTCGATGGCGGAGAACGCCAGCAAGATCGCGCTGGTGCATTTGGTGGCGCGGCTGAAGGCAGGGGGATTTACGCTGCTCGACAGCCAATTCATCACCGCTCACCTTCAGCAGTTCGGCGCGCGGGAAATATCGCGTTCCTCCTACCGCCGCCTCCTGGCAGATGCGGTCAGGCGTCAGGGCAGCTTTGCGTCGGGCCTGTCGGATTTGGGTGAGTCCGCGCTGGTCTCGGCGTTTTTGCAGTCGAGCAGCCAGATATCGTAGACCGGGTGGTCCATGGCCGCCAGCGCCGGGCTTGAGGCAAACATCCAGCCGCTATAAACCCAGTGTGACTCTTCGCCCGGGTTCTGCTCCCAGACTTGCAGGAAGACAGCCGATTCCGGCGTGTTCTCGGCCGGCGCCTTGCGGCAGGCTTTCACCGCGATGTTAAGCGACCCGAAGGTCGTGGTGTCTCCCACCTTGATTTCCAGATGCGAAACCCGGGCGGTAATCTTGTCGAGCGCCTGCAGTTCGGCCACGCCCATCTCGTTCATGGTGCCGACGGGTGCCGCCGGGCTGGCGGGTTCGTCGGCCGGGGATGGGACTGGCGCCGCCCCGGGGCCTGCTGCCGGCGTAGGTACCTGCTTTGCGGACAAGGCAGTATTGCCGGCCTTCGGCTTCGCATCCGCAGGAGCGGCCGGGCTGTCGTCCATCTCATCCTGGGCGCAGACAGGGCCCGCGAACAGGAACAGCGCGGCAAGCAAGAGGACCAGCAGGCGCTTCATGCGAGTGTTACTTTTGCGGGGTGGCCGGTGAGGGCGCCGCGGGAGCCTTGCCGATGTTCTGCAGGCTGAAGATTACCTGCCCAAGTAACTTCTCCAGGCTGGCCGCCGACTGAGTGTTGGTAATCGCACCTTCCGGCTTCAGCATGTCGTCCGCGCTCCCCGGTTCCAGCGACATATACTTGTCGCCCAGCAGGCCCGGCGTATCCACCGTGGCCAGCGTATCGCTGGGGATCTTCACACTCTGTTCCATCGCCAGGTGCACTGTCGCAAGATAGGTCTTGGGGTCCAGCGTGACCTTCGACACTGTACCGACCTTGACGCCGCTGATGCGCACCGCGCTGCCCGGCGTAATGCCTTCGACGTTCGAGAATTGCGCCAGCAGTTCGTAAGTGCCGCTCTTCTCGTGCTCGCGGCTGTGCAAGGCGAAATACAGGAAGTAAGCCGCCACGATCAGGACGATGGCACCGATGATGGTTTCGAGGGTGTTCTGCTTCATGACGATCTTGTTTCGATCACTGCGGAGGGGTCCAGGGTTCGTAGTCCCCGGTGGCGCGGTCGCGGTAACCCGCTGCCAGGGTATGGCCGGGCGGACGGTACGCCATGTCGGTTCCCGTCACATTCGGCACGTAAGCGCGCTGCCATGACCGGCGCAGCGGGTTCTCGGCAGCCGGCGGGTCCTTCAACTGATGGTGGATCCAGCCCTGCCATTCGGGCGGCATGCGCGTGGCCTCGGGCTCGCCGGCGTACAGCACCCACCGGCGCTCGTGGAATTGCGTGTGGACGGGCTTGCCCTTGTAGTACTTGTTACCGTACTGGTCCTGCCCCACGAACGTGCCACGCCGCCACGTGAGATACAGCATGGAGGCCGTCGAAAGAACGCTGCCGATTGTCAGTTTCGCCATGGACGTCTACCGTACCGTTAGAGTGACGGGAACGTATGGCACCGAA
>CALMVH010000171.1:2566-6233 GCA_937873165.1 uncultured Rhodospirillales bacterium | reverse complement strand
CCGTTCGTCGAGGGTTATTCTGCGTGCGATCCCCGGGACTTTGCAGGAACACGACGTATGAGCCGTATCGAAGGCCGCATTCAAGAATTGGGGCTGATCCTGCCCGCCGCCGCCGCCCCGGTGGCGAACTACGTACCGTTCGTGCAGGCCGGTGCCCTGCTGCACGTATCAGGGCAGTTGCCGTTTGAAAACGGGACGGTTGTGACGGGAATCCTCGGACAGGATGCAGATATTCCAGCCGGACAGCGCGCCGCGCGGCTGTGCGCTTTGGGGCTGCTGGCGCAGGCGCAGGCAGCGCTCGGCGACCTGGATCGTATCGTGCGCCTGGTACGCCTCGGGGCGTTCGTTGCCGCGACGCCGGAGTTCACCGACCACCCGGCGGTCGTCAACGGCGCCAGCGACCTGATGGTGGAGGTGCTGGGCGACGCCGGACGCCACGCGCGCGCGGCCGTCGGCGTATCGTCACTGCCGCGAGGGGCCGCTGTCGAGATCGACGCGATTTTTGAGGTTCGTTAATTGTTTTAACTGCTCGTCAGAAGCAAGGGCCAGCAGCAGATCGAACTCGTCTTGCTCAGGCGGTTCGAAGGTTTTCTTCATTTCCTTGATCACGCTGGGCAGGATTGGTCGGCCTATGATCCCAGACGAGCGATCGCCGTGCAGCCACGGCCTGCTCCGCGAGGGTTGCCAGAAACTGAGTCAATACAGAATGGAGCGCACGGTTGCGGCTCTCCCACCTCGCGTTGCGCGGCTCGACCATCGAGTCCGCATAGGCGATGCCCAGTTCGGCGCAGGCCAGTTCACGGAACGCGTCCATGCTGAGCACGGTTACGTCGCAGCGTCGCCGCAACTGCGCGACAAAGGTCGACTTTCCGGAGCCGAACAGCCTGATCATCATCATGGCAGCGGGCTTAACATCGACGGCGTCGGCTAAGCGCGACAGAGCCGCATCGGCCTGGATTAAAGACATCCGAGGTTTTCGTACCGTCCAAAGATTGTCACTATCATTCCGTTCTTGTCGGCGTTCCAGAAAATTTGGGCTTCGACGTTGCAGTCAAGGTTACTTTCGTCCCTAACGGCTTTGCGGGCTGATCTCTGATTGCGCGCCCACTTAAAGTCTTGGTCGTGCAGTGTGGTGATCATCGCACTTTCCGGTGAGCCAACTGTAAACCGAGCTCTGACGCGGTGATCAAAGGCTGCGCTTGCCTTGTCCCACTCTCCGGAGAGATCGGCGGTAAGCGAAGACGACGGACGAAGCTCGGACGCTAATCCGCTTTATAGAGCAATCAACACAAGTAAACCTATTAGTCCGGCTAAAAGCCGTACGTACAATCCCTTGTTACAAACAAGCTGTCGCGGGCTACTAAAACCCAGCGAACGAGATGGTTTGATTTCATAACTCCTCGGTCGACTTCCGCCGATAGGCATTCAGCGCCGCTTCGTCGAGCGCGGCGCGGTCCTTGGCGGCGCGTTCGGCGCGGGCGCGGGCCTGGGCGTTGGCTTCGGCGATCTCGAACTTCTTGGCCTCGCCCATGGCGGCCCGCAGTTCGTCGCGGGCGGCTTCGATGCGGCGCTCGACGCGGGCGCGTTCGGCTTCCAGGCGGCGGCGGCGCGCATGCACCGCCACCACGTAGCCCGCGAACAAGGCGCCGGCTTCCAAGGATCCGGCGGCGGCGATCTTTTCCTGCTCGATCTCGACCAGCAAGGCCGCTTCCGTGTCGGCCAGATGCTGGGCCTCCGTCAGCAATACGCCCAGCGCACGGCTTTTCTCGTCGACCTTCCATTTGTTCAATCGTACCAGCGAGGCGTAGTGGCTGGACACGGCTGTTTGCTATGTCATTCCCGCGAAGGCGGGAATCCAGACCGGAATTAGTCCTGGACTCCCGCCTTCGCGGGAGTGACGAATAAAAGAAAGCGGCCTCATCCTTCCGTCCACGGCTCGTTAACCGTCCTGGCGAGATCGGCGAACACGGTTCCCATGGGCGCGCGGTCGTGCTTGCCCTGGTTCAGGAACGCTTCGATCCCAGGGCTGAACTTCACCGCCTCGTCCACCTTCGGATCGCTGCCGGTGCGATAGGCGCCGAGGCGAATCAGCTCCGCCATGTCCTCGTAGGTCGCCATGATGCCGCGCACGCGGCGCAGCAGCTTGTTTTGCGCCTCGGTGTTGCAGCCGGGCATCGAGCGCGAGACGCTGCGCAATAGGTTGATCGCGGGCCAGCGTCCCCGCTCGCCGATGGCGCGCTCCAGCACGATGTGACCGTCCAGAATACCGCGCACCGCGTCGGCGATGGGCTCGTTGTGATCGTCGCCCTCCACCAGGACGGTGAACAGGCCGGTGATGTTGCCGCTGCCGACCGGGCCGGGGCCGGCGCGTTCCAGCAGCCGGGCCAGTTCGCTGAAGGTTGTAGGGGGATATCCCTTGCTGGTGGGTGGCTCGCCTGCCGACAGCCCGATTTCGCGCTGCGCCATGGCAAAGCGCGTAATGCTGTCGATCATGCACAGCACCTGCCGGTTCTGGTCGCGGAAGCTTTCGGCGATGGCGAGGGTGAGGTACGCAGCCTGTCGGCGCATCAGGGGCGGCTCGTCGCCGGTTGCAACCACGACCACGCTGCGGGCAAGACCCTCCGGCCCCAGATCGTCCTCAAGGAACTCCTGCACCTCACGCCCGCGCTCGCCGACCAGCCCGATCACGTTCACGTCGGCGGAAGCGTAGCGCGCCAGCATCGACAGCAGGGTCGACTTGCCGACGCCAGAGCCTGCGAAGATGCCCATGCGCTGGCCCTGGCACAATGTCAGAAAGGCATTCAGCGCGCGGATGCCCACATCCATCTTGCCGCCCATGCGCTGGCGCTGGTGGGCAGGCGGCGGGGTGCGCCGCAGCGGGGCAGGGGCGTTGCCCATCGGCAAGGGCCCTTTGCCGTCGATCGGTTCGCCCAGGGCATTCACCACCCGCCCCAGCCAGGCTTCGCTGGGAAAAACGGACGGTTGCGCCATTCCGACATCCGCGCGGCAGCCAAGGCCGATGCCATCCAACGGCCCGAGCGGCAGGACCAGGGACCGGCCTTCGCGAAAGCCCACGACTTCGCAGGGGATGCGGCGGCCGCCAGAGGCTTCTATCGTGCAGCGGCCGCCGATCGAGAAATGCCGGTCGGCTCCGCCGATCTCGACCAGCATGCCCTGGATTGCCGTGACACGGCCGAAAAACTGGTATGAGGGCGTCTCGTCCAGCGTGTGTTCGAAGGTCTCGATTGCCGTCTGCATTGTAGCCAGTCCCGTGCATCCTGTTCATCTGTCTTAAGCAAAGGTGCCATTACGCAGTTAAGGGGGGGTAAACAAAATTAACGTTTTTCATTGTTCGTTAACTTTTGTGATGCGATAAAGGCACTGTTGGTTAAGAGACCTTGCCAAATTGGCACAACCCGTCGAGGCGAAAATGCGCGTTCTGCTCGTCGAAGATGATACCTCGGTAGCCCGCAGTATCGATCTGATGCTGAAATCCGAAGGTTTTGTAGTGGATGTGACCGATCTCGGCGAAGATGGCCTGGAGATTGGCAAGCTGTACGATTACGACATCATCCTGCTGGATCTGATGCTGCCTGACATGGATGGTTACGAGGTCCTGCGCCGCCTTCGCGCCGGGCGCGTGCAAACCCCGATCCTGATCCTGTCC
>CALMVH010000171.1:0-2556 GCA_937873165.1 uncultured Rhodospirillales bacterium | reverse complement strand
GGGGCACAGCCAGAGCATCATCGACACAGGCCGCCTGAAGGTCAACCTCGACAGCCGCACGGTAGAGGGCGAAGGCCAGCCGCTGCACCTGACCGGCAAGGAATACGGCATTCTGGAGTTGCTGTCCCTGCGCAAGGGCACGACCCTGACGAAGGAGATGTTCCTGAACCACCTTTACGGTGGCATCGACGAGCCGGAACTGAAGATCATCGACGTGTTTATCTGCAAGCTGCGCAAGAAGCTGGTCGCGGCGACCGGCGGACAGAACTACATCGAAACCGTCTGGGGTCGCGGCTATGTGCTGCGCGATCCATCCGAACCGCATGCAGTCATGCCGGCATCCATGTCGTCGATCCAGGAGTTCCAGGACGCGATCTGATGTCTATGGACTGGGCCGCCACGTCCGGTGTTTGGGAAATGCGGGCGGCGGCGTGAGGGGCACTGCGGAAGCGGCTTGCATCCGCTTCAGCCTGGTCGTTTAATCAGGGCGATCACGCTCCGGAAACTCGCGATTTATGTACTCCAGCATTTTGTTGGATGCGAACGTGCGGATCGGGCTGCCCCAGGGCCGGGTAGACCATTCGTAGTCGAGCACGGCCTTTACCCCAGCTGTGCACTTCAGCTCTATCATGGTGCCGAAGCCGCAGTGCGGCGGGTGAACATGTCGGCGTTCGCCTTCATCAGGAACGTAACATCCTGGACAAACGATACCGCCCCGGCGGCGCCTGCTGCGTAGACCAATCCCGATTGTCCGTTGTTTCCGGGAAATAGCAGATTCGCGGCTGCCGTAACTCCGCAGATATCAGGTGCATTCAGGGTCTCGCGGGAAAGGTTGAAACCCCGCTGCGCAGACGGCGCGTTGGCTGAGACCCAGCGCCAGGAGGCGGGCATTTCTTCTTTGTATAGTGCATTGATCGCACCACCTGTAGCCTGGGCCGCCCATAGTCCGCCAAAGTTTCCGCGATGCTCTTCGCGTGAGCAGGCTGCACCAACGGGTGCGCTGGGTGCAGCCCCTCCTTGGCCTGGGATTGGCGGAAGCCGCAGCGCAGATGCAAGTCGCAGAACGCCCGGTCAACGGCCCGGCCGATCATTGTGTGGAACACGAACGAAGCCGTGTCGTAATTGCGCCAGCGCTGCTTCAATCCTTGCGGGGTTTCACAGATAATAGCCTGGTTGCGGCCCTTGTTGTAGTCGAAGAACAGGCTCGTTTCCGCATCCGCCGGGGCATGTCCAGCGTACGGGCGGCAGCGCCGTAATCATAAGGGCCGCCTGGTCAAACCGAAATCCCAGCTACGCCGCGCCAACGCGTCGCGCAACTCCGGATGCAGCTGGAGGTATTCGTCTTTGTGCTGCATGGCCGCGACAAGACGGGTTGCCGTAGATCGTGAACTGGATCGCCATCAGATACCCGGCGCGCTGGAACTATCCTTGGGGCGACGCTGCCAATCGAAGGAAAACACGACACGAGGATTGTCCGGCAACCGCGCAACCAGTCCCAGGAACGCCTCTTTCCGGTTTTGCCGAAGTTCGCAGTCGGCGTAAACCTCAAGCGACGCTTTCGCCGATGGAGTGACAAAGCGTCTGATGGGCGACTCCGTCCGCGCGGCTTCGACCGCCACGATCTCCAAATGCACGGTATCCTTGCGCGCGATCAACTCGTCGGTCAGCGACTTATCCGTGGCGTCGCTTACCCGGAACGGATCGGCGCCCGCGCGCAGCATCGACGACAGTTCCAGCGGCGACAAGCCCTTGTGGCGATTTCCGATAGGCACGGTCAGATTGTCGAGCGGCGTACGCTCGGCCAGGTCCGTCATGTTGATGTCGATGCCTTGCATCGAAAACCCATGCCTGGCCGAGGGGGTATTGGCAGCCACCCACTTCCAGGAATGCGGAAACATCTGGCGCGCTGCCGCAACATCCTTCCTGTCCTGTTCCGCGGCGGATTGCGCCGCCCAGAGTACACAGAAGGACCGCGTGATAAGCGGACGGTCTTCAAACATACGTCTGAGGGGTGCGCTCAGATCCTCCGCCTGCGCTCGCCGAAATCCCGGCTGGCTGCTGAAGCCGAAATCATGGTCGAGGGCCCGCGCAATCAGCCGATCAAAGGATGCGACGTGTTCCGCGCGGTTCAAGAGGGTTCCGGGCGCTTCGATGGCCAAAAGAGCGTTTTCGGTTCTGCCTTGAACAATGAATTGTTCGGGACTGACTCCCGCCTGCCGTTCCGGCCCGGCGTAGCGTGCCCGCAGGTCCGGGGAAAAGTCTTCGACGGCGGCGGGTGTGATGGCGCGCGACTCCATGGCCCGCCGGATATCCGGATGGTAGGATTTCCAGCGCTGAATCCGGTACGCGACAAAGTCGGCGTTGACCGGTCCAATGAAGGCGACCCCGGCGGGGGTCATCAGAAAGCGTTCGGGTTGGGCGGGGGGCATTCGTCTTGTCCGTGATTGCCACCCAACCTACCGTGACGTATGCCGCCAATCAACTTGAATAGATTGTAGCTTTTAAAGCTGGCGGCCGGGATCGCCCGGGTAATCGATCAGCTCAGCGTGAAGTGAA
>CALMVH010000170.1:4839-5440 GCA_937873165.1 uncultured Rhodospirillales bacterium | reverse complement strand
TCAGCGTCGCGAAGTTGCCCGATGTCATCGACTCGTTCGATCGGCAGGCAAGCTTGCCGGACCATACGGTCGCCTTGACCTTCGACGACGCCTATAAGTCGATGGCGGAAAACGCCTTGCCCATGTTGCGGCAAGCCAGGATGCCGGCAACCATCTTCGTAACGCCGCGGCTGGTCGACAAGGGCGGCGATTACATGAGCTGGGACGATCTGCGCCGTGCGGCGCGAGACGGCTTCACTATCTGAGCCAAGATCGATCTGGACGATATCGACGACGATAGTTCCAAGCGCACGCTGGCCGCCGTCAACACGGTGAAGGCCCGCATTCAGCAGGAAATCGGCACCGCACCCACGCTGTTCGCCTATGCCGATGGAGTCGCCACCCGGCCGATGCGCGACATCGTGCAAACCCGTGGGTTCCGCGCGGCATTCGGCCAACAATCGGGGCCGGCGGCAGCAGACGGCGACCGCTTCATGTTGCCGCGTTTTTCAATGACCGAAGCCTTTGGCGATGTTGAACGGTTCCGTATCGCGGCCAACTCCCTGCCGCTGGCGATCACGGATGTGCTGCCGGCCGACCAGACGGTGGAGGGCGTCAACCC
>CALMVH010000170.1:0-4829 GCA_937873165.1 uncultured Rhodospirillales bacterium | reverse complement strand
CCGCAGATCGGGTTTACCGTGACCGAAGCCGCCATCGACCTGCAGAAGCTCGGTTGCTTTGTCGAGGATCAAGGCAAGGCGCCCATCGAGATCCTTGGCTCGCGCATCGAAATCCGCCCCGGCGAAGCCTTCGATGTCGACGATGAAACGCGGGTCAACTGCACAGTACCCGCCACGGGCGCCGACATGGGGCGCTGGCACTGGCTGGGGTTCGATTTCTACGTCCCGCCAGTGCACTGACAGCCTAGGCGACTGCGCGCACTTCCGTTACTTCAGGGATGTAATGGCGCAGCAGGTTCTCGATGCCCATCTTCAACGTCGCGGTGGAACTCGGGCAGCCGGAGCAGGACCCCTGCATATGCAGGTAAACGATACCGTTCTCGAAACCCTGGAACACGATATCGCCGCCATCCTGCGCCACGGCGGGACGCACCCGTGTTTCCAGCAGCTCCTTGATCTGCACCACCAGCTCGCTGTCATCGGCACTTACAACCGCTTCGGTGCCAGCGGTTTCGATGGCTGACAGCCCGGAGGTGTAATGATCCATGATGGCGCCCAGTACGCCCGGCTTTACCAGGCTCCAGTCGCGGTCCTCGGCCTTGGTCACGCTTATGAAGTCGCGACCGAGGAACACGCCCTCGACGCCGCCGAGGTCGAACAGGCGGCGGGCAAGCGGCGACTTCGCGGCAGTGTCTGCGGCGGGGAAATTGGCGGTACCGGTCTCGAGCACCGGCTGGCCCGGCAGAAACTTCATCGTTGCCGGGTTCGGCGTGCTTTCGGTCATGATGAACACAGGGCTATCCTTTTTCTCTAGAACCCGACCATGGCCTTGACTTCGTCCATGGTCTGGTCGGCGATGACACGGGCGCGCTCGGTGCCCTTGCGAAGGATGACATCGATCCCGTCTTCGTCGGCCATTAATTCCTTTACCTTTGTCGATATGGGCGCGATCGTCTCCACAACAAGCTCCGCCAGCCGTGGCTTGAAGTCGCTGAAGCTCTTGCCTGCGAACTCCCTCAGGGCTTCCGCCCGGCTGGTGCCCGCCAGCGCGCCGTAGAGCGTGACCAGGTTGTTGGCTTCGGGCCGGTCCTTCAACTCGTCCGGCGATTCGGGCAGCGGAGACGCGTCGCTTTTCGCTTTGCGGATCTTTTGCGAGATCGCGTCGGCATCGTCTGTCAGGTTGATGCGGCTGTAATCGGATTCGGCGGATTTACTCATCTTCTTGGTGCCGTCTCGCAGGCTCATGACGCGCGTCGCCTCACCTCCGATCATGGGCTCGGGGGCGGTGAAGTAATCCTGCTGGTAGCGGCGGTTAAAGGCCAGCGCGATGTCGCGCATCAGTTCCACGTGCTGCTTCTGGTCATCGCCGACGGGGACTTCCTGTCCGTGGTACAGCAGCACATCGGCGGCCATCAGCACGGGATAGCCGTAAAGGCCCATGCCGGCGGTATCCGCGCCATCCTTGCCGGCCTTGTCCTTGAACTGCGTCATGCGGTTCAGCCAGCCGAGCGGCGTCAGGCAGCCCAATATCCAGGCAAGCTCGACATGCGCAGGTACCGTCGACTGGGCAAAGATCGCGACCGTTTCGGGATCGATGCCCGCCGCCACATAGGTCGCCGCCAGCTCACGCACATTGCGGCGCAGGGCAGACGGGTCTTGCGGCAGCGTGATCGCGTGCAGGTCGGCAATAAACATCAGGCATTCGTTGCCGTGCTGCCTATCGACCCAGTTGCGCAATGCACCCAGATAATTGCCGATGTGCAGGCGATTGGTAGCCTGGATGCCCGAAACGATGCGTGTCATGGATTGTTCGTAGCCGAATAGCCCGCGTGGGAGCAATCAGCTTGTCGGTGCCGATCGCCGCCGCAGCACTGTCAGCACCTCGGCCCGGGTCAGGACGCCCAGGATAGCAGCGATTCCGAGATAGATCGCGCCGCCGCTGCCGACCAGCAATGTCAGGCCCACGACGCGGAGCAAGGTCGCACCGGTCCACCATGCCTCAAGCGCATGGCCGATGCCATAGAGTGCGCCTGCCATCGCCAGCGCCGCCAGGCCGAGCCGGGGCAGGGCGAAGCGCAAGCGGGGGGTGAATTCCAGCAATCCGTCGCGGCGCATCCGCCGTACGAGCAGCGCCACGTTAAGCCACGCGGTAAGGCCGGTCGAAAGCGCGATGCCGACATAGCCCAGCCAGTGGATCAACGACAGCGACAGGCACGTGTTCGCCACAATGGCGATGGTGCTGTACTTGACCGGCGTCTTCGTATCCTGACGGGCGAAGAACCCCACCGAAAGGATTTTAGCCAGGATGTAGGCGGGAATGCCGGTGGAGTAGGCGGCGAGGCCAATGGCGGCCTTGGTGGCGTCGGTCCCGCTAAATTGGCCGTGCGCGAACAACGCTTCCATGATCGGGCGAGCCGCCACGATCAGCGCCACGGCCGCAGGCAGGGCGAGCAGCAGGCTGACCTCCAGCGCCTGGGCCATGGACGCCTTCAGTTCTGCCAGCCGTCCGGCCTTGGCATGCCGCGACAGCAGCGGGGTCAAGGCCGTGCCGACGGCGATGCCGATCACCCCCAACGGCAACTGGTTCAGCCGGTCGGCGTAATACAGGTAGGAAATCGACCCCGACGGCAGGACCGAGCCGATCACCGTGTCAATACAGGCGTTCAATTGAGCCGCACCGCCGCCCAAAGCCGCCGGACCCATCAGCACGAACAGGCGCCTGACCATTGGCGTCAGGCGCGGACGGCGCAATCTCAGCAGGATGCCAGCGCGGCGGCAGGCGTGCAGCATCCAGATGAACTGCACCACGCCTGCCAGCGCTTCGCCCCATGCCAGGGAATGTCCCGCCGTCGGCATGTATGGCGTCAGCAGAAAGCCGAGGATCAGGCACAGGTTGAAGAAGATCGGAGCCGCCGCGAAAGCCCAGTACTTGTCGAGCGCGTTCAGCACGCCGCCCTGAAGGGCCGAGAGCGAGATCAGCACCAGATAGGGAAACGTGATGCGCGACAGGGTAACGGCGAGATCGTAACGGTCGGTGCCGGGGCGGAAGCCCGGCGCCAGAACGATCATGATGTCGGGCATGAAGATGATGGCAAGGATCGTCAGGGGCACCAGCACCAGCAGCATGACCGCCTGGGCCTGTTCGGCGAAGTCGGCAGCCTTGGCCTGGCCGTCTTCCTCAAGCGTGCCCGAGAATAACGGTACAAACGCAACGCTGAAGGCGCCCTCGGCGAACAGGCGGCGGAACAGGTTCGGCAAGCGGAATGCGACAAACGCCGCATCGGCAACGGGACCCGCGCCCAGGATCTGCGCCGACATCACATCACGGATAAACCCCAGGATCCGGCTAACCAGGGTCAGGCCACCGACGGTCGCAACCGATCTGCCGAAGCTCATGCGGCCCTGTCGACCGGCTCGTTCAGCACGTCCATCAGCTTGACGTAGATGTGGTGCAGCCATGCGCCTTCCACGATCTTGGCGCTGTTGTGATCCGTCACATAGAAGACGTCGACGACACGATGGCCGTATGTCGAGATCTTGGCGGAAGCGACGCGCACGCCGATGTCGTTCAGCGTAGCGGTCAGGGCGTACAGCAGTCCGGGACGATCCCGCCCGTTTACTTCGATCACGTTGTGGCTTTGGCTGATGTCGTTGTCGATCAGCACGCGCGGCGGCGCCGGCAGGACCTTTGTGCGCCCGATCAGGGTCGTGCTGCGGCGGGCCAGGACATCCGACAGCGTCAGCGTGCCGGCAAGGCTGCGATCCAGCATCTCCGTCAGCCGTTCATGGCGGTTGTCCACGTCGCCGGTGTTGCCGTTGACGTCGTAGACGGAAAAAACATCCAGCACCTTGCCGTTCGACAATGGCGATATCTTGGCGTCGACAATCGTGAAACCCGTAGCGGCGATGCCGCCTGCCAGCCGCGAGAACATCAGCGGCCGGTCCTCGGCATAAACCGATATCTCGGTAACGGCCCGGGCCGGGTCGACGTGGGTGGCGACGCTGAGCGTCTCGCCCATGGCTTCGGCATGGCCGATCTGGCGCGCGTGGCGGGCATGCGCGGCGGCATCGTAGGCCAGCCAGTACCCGGGTGAGCCCAGCGCCATGAATGTCTCGAATTCTTGCTCCGACCAGTCGGACAGTTCCATCCGCGCCAGTTCCTGCGCGACGCGCACGCGCGAACTCGCGCCTTTCGAGGTCGGCGTGCCGGACAGCAGATCGCTGGTGCGGGCGTAGAGTTCGCTGAACAGGCCTGCCTTCCAGCTGTTCCAGCGTCCAGGCCCCACGCCCTCGATATCACAGGTGGTCACGACCAGCAGCAGCTTTAGCCGTTCCAGCGATTGTACCAGCGCCGCGAAGTCGGAAATGGTCTTTTCGTCCTCCAGGTCGCGCTTGAGGGCGACGTCCGACATGGCAAGATGCCAGCGTACCAGCCATGCGACCGTGTCGGTTCCGGCATCCGACAGGCCCAGTCTGCGGCAGATTTTCTTCGAGACCTGCTCGCCCAGGATCGAGTGATCGCCACCGCGCCCTTTGGCGATGTCGTGCAGGATAAGCGACAGGTACAGTTCACGCCGGGAGGAGAGCTGCCGTAGGGCGACGGCGGCGATCGGAAAGGTTTCGTCCAGCTCGCCGCGTTCCATGCGCGACAAGTTTGCCAGCACATGCAGCGTGTGCTCGTCGACCGTGTAAACATGGTACATGTCGTACTGCATTTGCCCGACGACCCTCGCCCAATCCGGCATGAACCGGCCCAGCACACCTGCCTCGCTCATGTGCATCAGCGTTTCGGCAACGTGCGAGCCGTCGAGGATTTCCAGGAACAGGGC
>CALMVH010000169.1 GCA_937873165.1 uncultured Rhodospirillales bacterium | reverse complement strand
CGATAGATCTGCCTCTGTCGCAGATGTTTGCCGGCCTTTTCATAATCTTGGGTTTCCTGGCGGTGGCGCTGCTGGCCATCATCATGCCGCCTTTTCAGAACTGCGATGAGGCGCCGCACTTCCTTCGTGCCGAACAGATCAGCGAGGGCCACTTGCTAGGTACACGTTTCGGCCCCAGCCTGAGTGGCGGCGATGTGGATGCCTCGGTGCCGCGCACCATTGCCAGCTTTTACCCCTTCACGGAATACAACCTGCCGAAGGCTGAGCCGGGCATGTTCGATCGGGCCGACAAGATAGGCTGGTCCGGATCAACCGTAAGACTGAGCTTTGCCAACACAGCAATCTACCCGCCATTCCTTTACATGCCGTCGGTGGTGGGAATATGGGTGGGCAAAGCCGCGCATTTCAGCGTGCTGCATACCGTCTGGCTAGCCCGAGTTTTTACAGGTTTCACGGCAGTCCTGATTGGAGCGGCGGCCATTGCGTTCGCCGGCACAGTGGCTCCCTGGCTTTTTACCGTCCTGCTTCTTCCTATGTCCCTGCTTGAAATAACCGCCATCAGCCTAGATGGATTGATGATCGCGCTCAGTGCCGCCGCAGCCGTTCTGCTAGTTCGGGCAATACGAGGTCTGCCAGGTCCCACGTGGCTTCTCTACGTCTGCATGGGGCTCATCGTTGTTGCAAAACCCCCCTATATTCCGCTTGCATTCCTAGTACTTCTGCCACGCATGCCGCGGCGGGCAGTCCAGTTTATCGGACTTGCCTTGATTATCGTTGCCGGTATCGGGTGGAGCGCTCTTGCGGCCCGCTATGCCATGGTCAGCGGCATACCTGCTCCAGCCCTTCAGCAAACGATCGTAGTACCGGCGACATTCAATCTGCCAGGAGCCGACGCTAAGGCCCAAGTAAAATCGATTTTGACGCACCCTGCTCTTGCCGCTGCAGTGTCAGTCGATTCGCTCAAGATGTTGTTCCATCTTTCCTCGGAAGTACTGGGCTTTGTCGGGCAAAGGGGCGTTACCGAACAACCGATGCCAAAACTCTATAAACCATTCGGGTATCTAGCGCTGCTTGTCGCCGGAGCGTTGTCGATCGGTTCTGGCAGGGGATTTGCGAAGCAGGACAGGCTCTGGATCGCATATGGGACGCTTGTTCTCGCGGCAACGCTTGTGATGGTCTTTGTGGCAGAGTACGTCAGCTTTACGCCTGTTGGCAGTCCCAAGGTTCTTGGGATGCAAGGCCGCTATTTCTTACCGGTCGTGATGTTAGCAGGAACCCTGATGGGCTACTCTACGTCGGTCGTGAAGGACAGCTTGCAGCGAAAGGCTTCGCTTGCCTACATCATGTTGTTTCCTGCTTTGTCCGTCGCGACCACGCTTGGCTTCATCATGCGGCGTTACTACATGTGAGAGTGACAAAAGGCGGAGTGGCTGTATGCCCAGGATCAATAGTTCGAAATAACCTTCACGTTCTGGAGTATTTCTCGCTTCGGTCTGGTGACGCCTTTCTCGCGCAGGTAAAGGCTTCCTTCTGTCATGGCTTGTGAGTGACCGTAGGATTTTGCAACAGGCCGTAAGTGCCTGAGCGGGGTTGCATCGACGATCCCGATTGCCATGCCTGCGTTACGCGCTGTTTCGGCCCAGTAGGCATCCATTCCCCACGACCAGCGCAATTCTGGAAACGGAAACAGCAGCGGGATGATGTCCTTGTGAAAAGCCGTTATAGGGCCGCACTCCACAAAATGCGTCTGCCGGACAAGGCTGCCAAAGTAGCGATGAGTTATGTTGAAGCTGTAGTAGGAATAGAACTTGTGAGCCGGCATGCTGAGCTTCAGGCCGGCAAGGTTCGACAAGAACAAGAAATTATCAAGGAAATTTGGGGGTAGATCGACGTCGTCATCAACAACGATAAGCCAATCATAGGCCTTCAGATTGATGTCCTCCAGGGCGACGTTGATATTGTGAAACTTTCCCCGGTCGCCCATGGATGCGATAGCCAGGGTCACATCGTGCTTCGACCGTTTCAGCTCCTCCAGTACTTTTGCGAGATCGTCCTTACGCTTGGGTACTTCCACGCTTGTTACCAAAACCTTTTGCACCGGCAAGCTAGCTGAGTCAGCCGTCACGCGTTTCTGCGTCCCCTTCAAGACCATGGGAAGACCGAACACCAGATCGATCAGCGGGCCGACCTTGTGACTTCTCCACGAGTATCCCTGACGCACGCCGTACGACGAGGCGAAAAACTCATGCTCTTGAACAAATGATTCCATAGCGGCCTTCGATTCAGACAATATATTATCCTTCGCTGTCGGATCCGGTCAACCCGACGTGGTTGGAAATTGCCGGAGACTGAAATAACTTGATAACACAACCGGACGGCACAGACGACCATATCCTGCCTGTATGTCATAATTTAGAAGTGACCGAGACTCGACGATATTCGTTGTGCCAGGTTATCGCGCAGCCATAGTATAGTACGAATTGAGTGTTCGTCAAAACTGCCATAAGGATACACCATGCGCGTTGACCGCCGCACCTTCTTTGCCTTAGCTGTCACAATATCGTGGTGTGCGGTTCCAGTGATGGCGGCACCCTTCTGCACCCAAGTCATCGGCCTGCCGACGCAATGCATCTACTACGATACGGCTGAATGCAATGCCCGCGCATTTCAGCTAGGGGGCACCTGCGTCGGCAATCCTGCCGAGTTCAAAGTCGTCGGAGGGTCCGCCCGGTTTTGCGTGGTCGACTCCAACCGGTCGGCCTTCTGCGCCTATCCCGACCGGGATTCCTGCCAGAGCGAAGCGAGTCGACGCGGGGAAGTCTGCCTCGACACGCTCGTTCAGGGTACGCAGAGGGATGTCTACCAGGCGGAACCAGGCCGACGTTACTAGGTGGCGGTCACCCCGCCGTTTGTGCAGGAAGCGGCGCAATCCGCCAGGGACGGCGCTGCAGCAATTGGGGCAGTTTTTCCTCGATCAACGCCTGGCTGATGGTGGCAACCGTTGCCGTGACCGTGAAGGATGCCGCCAGGAATATGATCTGAGCATAACATCCGGCAAGCTGGTCCACACCCGTCTTGACCATGATCGCCTTGACCAGGCCCATTAGCGGGAACTGCCAAAGATAGAAGCTGAAGCTCATTGTTCCCAAGCGTTGCATGATGCCTGTTTTCAACAGCGTGCCCAGCCATCCGGACCCGGCAACGATGCCTTGGAAAGCCGCCAGGGCCGCAACGAATGCCAAGGGCGTCAGCAACGCCCGCTCATCCATGATCCATTCGAACATGCCCGCATCGAACGATCCGCCGCTTAGCACGCGAACCGCCAGCCACAGCCACAGAAAGGCAAGCAGGCAAGCCCCCGGAAATCGGGCTCCTTTTTCAATAACGGGATGGCGGACGCCCGAGCGCACCAGCATGCCGGCCACGAAGAAGAGCGCGCGGGGATAGATCACGACCATGGTGATGCCGACCGGCACGGTAAACGCCCAGTGGCTGCGGCCATTGCGCGAGAC
>CALMVH010000168.1 GCA_937873165.1 uncultured Rhodospirillales bacterium | reverse complement strand
GCCCAGATCAACGGCCGGTACCGTTCGGCACGGCAGAATGTCAGCAGTTTTGCGGGTGATGTGCGCGATTTCGGCCTTGGCACGACGCTTGTCGACGTGGCGCGCCACAATCCGCTGTTCGCGCTGGGAACTGCGTTTACTGTAGGGTTCCTGCTGCACGCCGCCATAACGCCACGCCGGAAGTACCATTGGTAACGGCCGCTGAAACGATAATGCCGTGACCGTTGCTGGAAAGCGGCTATTGCTGCTTGAAGACGACGCGGTCATCGGCATGCTGCTCGAAGACATGGTCGAAACCTTGGGATGCATCGTCGAGGGTAGTTTCCAGGCGCTTGAACCGGCGATGGAAGCCTTGCAGTCGCGGGAAAGCGATTTCGATGCCGCCGTCCTGGATGTCAATCTCAATGGCCAATCGAGTTTCCCGCTAGCCGACCTGCTGGATCAACGCGGCATACCGTACTTGTTCAGCTCGGGATACAAAGACAGCCTTGGGCGAAATGCGCCCAGGCTGAACAAGCCCTTTAGCCTGGAAGAACTGCGTATCGCCCTGGACAAGCTTTAGCGGGTCAGTAGCGGCGGGTCAGGTTGTCTCCCGCCATTCCCCCCATATATTGGGCTGCTCCCGATCCGGTGAGCCCGCGATTGACGGTGCCGGCGGCCGGTGTACCTTCTACGGAACTGCCGCCTCCATTCGCAACGGGTCTGGATCCGCCGACAGGAAACGTACTCTCGACATTCAGCTCGTAACTCGCGACGTCCAAGCCGTACCGGACATTCTCGATCTGGAACGCTTTTCCCCCGGGCGGGATGTTATCGACCTGCGCTGTCAGGAATTTCCCCAGAACAGCGCCGTTCTTGTCAAGGCCATAGACGCCGATATGGGCGCTGGTAGCGGATGGACAAAAACTATCGACCGACCCGGCAATCCACACCGTAAGGCTGGACGGGTCGCTGTTGGCATTCACCGTTGGGCTGAAGTCGATGATCTTGACTTGGTCCGGCGCACAGGCGATTGCCTGGCAGGGTGCAAGCGCGAGCAAGAACACACCCGCAGCGGCAATCAACAGGTTCATGACGGTCCTCCTCTGGCGCGGTGAATGCGCCCGGCATTGCTCAACCCTCTGAGGCATAGCTCAGGACGTTCTATCAATCCATCCATATCAGCGGGTCTTGACGATGGCGGCCTGGTACCGAGCTACCGCAGGGTTGTAAGGAACACGGCCGGGCAGTTCGAATGGCCCTCCGCCCGGCGGAAGCGGCAGCCAGACTGTGCGGGTATCGATCGTCCGTCCTTCGGCCGAGGTGCCGGTAATGGATACCTCGACATCGGCAGGCGTATTGCACGTGGTCGCGATCGTGCCGGTAAGGCGAATCACCTTGCCCGATCCGTCACTCCATCGGTCGATTTCGGGCTGGAAACGTACAACGCTCGCCTGTTCGGCGTTACAGGCCCATGCGTGTGCTGCCGGAAACAACAGCCCGGCGGCAAGACTCCGACATAGCGCGGCACGGATGTTTGGGGAAAAACGCGTGACAGCCTTTAGGACAGTTCGGCATGCGAACAAAATACCGTGTCGATAAAAAAACCGCCCTGGAGGCGGCTTTTTTGCAGTGACGGTTCAGAACCCGTCGCGTTCCTGCTTCTTGCGCAGCATCTTGCGCGACCGGCGGATCGCCTCTGCCTGCTCGCGGGCACGGCGCTCCGATGGCTTCTCGAAATTACGGCGCAGCTTCATTTCGCGGAAGATACCTTCCCGCTGCATTTTCTTCTTGAGAGCGCGCAACGCCTGATCGACGTTGTTGTCGCGCACGAGCACGTTAACGATGACAACTCTCCTTCAAAAACAAGGCAACAGGGACCTCGCCCCGTGCCGAAATCCTTCAGTGTCGCGTTTGATAACACGCGTGAATGGATTAGAAAAGCATTCGCGTCGAAAAAACCAATCCGTTTTGCGAAAAGAGTCCCGATGTCCCTGCTGAAGATCGCCCGCATGGGCCATCCCGTTCTGCGCCGCGTAGCCGAGGCTGCCGCGCCCGGCCCCGATATCCGCAAGATCGCCGACGACATGGTGGAAACCATGCTTGATGCCCCCGGTGTCGGGCTTGCCGCGCCGCAGGTTCATCTGCCGATACGCTTGATCGTGTTTCGCGTTCCCGCGGCCGACGACCAGCCGGAGCGTATCGTACAACTGCTGAACCCGGTGATCGAGGCGACCAGTCCCGAAATCCAGCCGGGATGGGAGGGATGCCTTTCCATTCCCGAACTGCGCGGGATCGTGCCGCGCTACAACCATATCGTCTGGCGTGGATCGACCCCGGAGGGCGCGCCGGTAGAGTCCGCGGCCTCCGGCTATGCCGCCCGAATCGTGCAGCACGAACTCGATCATCTGGATGGCATACTCTATATAGACCGTATGCACGACCTCAGGCTTCTGGCGTACCAGGAACATCAGGACGATGTGGAAAGGGACTTTTTGTGACGATCGATACCGACGACCTGCTGATGGATGTACTGGGGCAGGTGCCTGTTCACGGATGGACGGAGGCTGCTCTGGACGCGGCGGATCCGGCACACGCGCGCGTGCTTGGCCAGTGGCCGAACGGCGTGCAGGATGCGCTGGATGCGTTCGCCTGCTGGGCGGACGACCGGATGGAAGCGGGGCTGGACAGCCTTTCCATCATGGACCTGAAGATCCGCGACCGTATCGCAACGATGGTCCGCTTGCGGCTGGAGGCGCTGGAACCCTATCGCGAGACGGTACGGCGCGAAGCCCTGTTTTTGTCTACTCGCAGGCCGGACCTCGCCGCCCGGCTGGTCTGGCGCACCGCCAGCCGCATCTGGTACCTGGCAGGCGACAAGTCGACCGATCTCAATCATTATTCGAAGCGCGGGCTGTTGTCCGGGGTTATCGCGTCCACAACTCTCTGCTGGCTGGGCGACGAAACCGAAGGCCGGACCGCGACATGGGAGTTCCTGGCGCGTCGTATCGAAAACGTAATGAGCATGGGCAAGACCATCGGCCGGGTGAAAGCCCTTGCCGATCCCTCGGACGCGCTCGGCCGGTTCGTCGAACTCGCCGGGCGCGTCCGCTACAGGAGCTGACAATACCCCGGTTGCGGGAAAGGGCAGGCGAACGTGTTCACGATTCCTGTTGCGGGGCGAAGCGGCGGCTGCGTAGATAGAGGCCTTCCCGCCTGTTGCCTGATCCGGAGCCTTCCTTGACCTCCCAAGTCGTTCCCATGAAACCTGCCACCCCTTCGTCACCCTCGTCGGTGGACGTCACAGCCGAGCGGCTGAAGTCGTTTGTTGAGCGTATCGAGCGGCTGGAAGAGGAAAAGAAAGGCATCGCCGACGACATCAAGGA
>CALMVH010000167.1 GCA_937873165.1 uncultured Rhodospirillales bacterium | reverse complement strand
AAAGAAAGGCATCGCCGACGACATCAAGGATGTCTTTTCCGAAGCCAAGGGCACGGGGTTCGACGTCAAGATCATGCGGCAGATCATCCGGCTGCGCAAAATGGAAGCCGACGACCGCCGCGAGCAGGAAGAACTGCTGGACGTCTACATGCGCGCGCTCGGTATGATTGTGTAACGATCCGGTCACTCCCGCCTCCACGGGGATGACAATGTTTGCGTTACGCAAACCGCCGCAGTACCAGTGCCACACCCGTCGCCGCCGCGCTTTTCACCAGATCCGGTACCAGATACGCGACGATGCCCGCCATCAGGGCGTGATGCCAGCTATCGAAACGCATCAGCCACAGCGTCCCTGCCGCCATGTGGACGGCGTGGCCTGCCAGCATCGCGAGGAAGACGCGGCTGGCCGTGCCCTGGCCTCTTGGCGCCAGATGGCCCGCGACCGCCGCCGCCAGTGTCAGTCCCAGCAAGAACCCGCCGGTTTTCAGTTCGAACAGGTTCTGGAAGGTCAGGCGTCCGTCTGCCAGGAACGCGGCAAAGCCGATGATAACAGCCACGACGTAGAGGCAGGCGATCAGGAAACCCTGACGGCTGCCGGCGAGCGCGCCGATCAGGACTGCCGCGAAGCTGACCAGGGTCGTCGCCTCGGGGTACATCGGCACCGACAGCCGCGCGGCCACCATCATGACGGCCAAGCCGCCAATCGCTTCCAGCAGATGCGGGCTCGCGCCGGAGCCTGATGTTTTCGAAGGGGAAATGGGCCAAATCCTTGGTGACGGTGTTAGGCTATCCTATATCGCTTCGGCGAGCAGGGAGCAAAGCATGAGCGTGGCTGAAACGATCCAACATACGGTAGCCGACCTTCCCCGCTGGGACTTGGGCGATCTGTACACGGGAATGGACGCGCCCAAAATCGAAGGCGACCTTGCCGGCGCGGCCAGAGAAGCCGAGACGCTGAAGACCATTTACAAGGGACGTCTCGGCACTTTGGAAGGGGGCGAACTCGCCGAGGTCATCCGCCGGTACGAGGCCGTGGACGAAACACTGTCCAAGCTGGCCAGCTACGGGTCGCTGATCCGGTCCGGCGATATGCTGGATCCTGAGATCGGCAGGTTCTACCAGTCCATCACCGAAAAAGTCACCGATGTCTCCTCCCACCTCCTGTTCGTCAGTCTCGAGATCAACCGCATACCCGATGAGGAAATGGAGCGCCGGCTGCAGGACCCGGCGCTTGGCTATTACCGGCCATGGCTGCGCGACCTGCGCATGGCGCGCGACCATCAACTGAGCGACGAGCTTGAGGCCGCCCTGCACGAGCTATCGGTCGTGTCGCGCGGATGGGACCGGCTTTTCAACCAGACGATCGCCGCGTTGCGCTTTCCGGTGAACGGCGAAATGCTGCCGATGAGCGACGTCCTGAACCTGATGAGCGACCATGTCGGCGCGAAACGCAAGGCCGCGGCAATGGCGCTGGGCAAGGTGCTGGGGGATAATATCGGCACCTTTGCGCTGATCACCAACACCCTGGCGAAGGAGAAGCAGATCGACGACAAATGGCGCCGGTACAAGCGCCCGGTCAGCGCCCGCAACCTTGCCAACCAGGTTGAGGACGAGGTGGTGGACGCGCTGGTCGAGGCTGTGCGCGCTTCCTATCCGCGCCTGTCCCACCGCTACTACGCGCTGAAGGCCAAATGGATGGGCGTGGGCGTGCTGGACTATTGGGACCGCAACGCGCCGCTGCCGGAAGACAGCGACAAGGCGATCGGGTGGACCGAGGCCAAGCGCATCGTGCATGAAGCCTATGCGGACTTTTCGCCCGCGCTTGCCGATATCGGCCAGCGGTTCTTCGACAATGCCTGGATCGATGTCGGGCCGCGGCCCGGCAAGTCGCCGGGCGCGTTCGCCCACCCGGTGGTGCCGAGCGCGCACCCTTATCTGCTGCTGAACTTCCATGGCAAGACGCGCGACGTCATGACCCTGGCCCATGAACTGGGGCATGGCGTGCATCAGGTCCTGGCGGGCGAACAGGGCCACTTTATCTCCTCCACGCCGCTGACGCTGGCCGAGACCGCCAGCGTGTTTGGCGAAATGCTGACGTTCCAAGCGTTGTTGAAGGCCGAAGCCGATCCCAAACGCCGCAAGATCATGCTGGCGGGAAAGGTCGAGGATATGCTGAACACCGTCGTGCGCCAGATCGCGTTTTTCGACTTCGAACGCCGCCTGCACGACAAGCGCGCCGAGGGTGAACTGACGGCCGATGAAATCGGCGAACTCTGGATGGGTGTCCAGCACGAGAGCCTGGGCGAGGCGATCCGGTTCGACGAGGACTACCGTAATTTCTGGGCCTACATCCCCCATTTCATCCACTAGCCCTTCTATGTCTACGCGTACGCGTTCGGCGACTGCCTGGTGAATGCCCTGTATGAGGAGTACCAGCGGGCCAAGGCGGGCTTTCAGGACCGCTACCTGGCCATGCTGAAAGCCGGCGGATCGAAACGGCACAAGGAACTGCTGGCGCCGTTCGGGCTCGATGCCTCCGATCCTGCCTTCTGGCGGCGGGGGCTGTCGATCATCGAAGCCATGATCGACGAACTGGAAACTATGGAATAACGCCTTCTTAACGTTGATCTGCGCACGATAACCTGTGTACCAGAACGGGACAACGGCGCGTGACGATCACAAACACTCTTGCGGGCTCCGAACTCAGCTACCTGTCCGGCATGTCCGCGACCGAGGGCTACCAGGTCCTGTCCAAGAACATACCGCAGGCC
>CALMVH010000166.1 GCA_937873165.1 uncultured Rhodospirillales bacterium | reverse complement strand
GCCTACTCGCCCTACCAGAACCTGCGGGCGGGCGTTGACTACCCCGAGATCCTGATCATGACCTCGACCAAGGATGATCGCGTTCATCCCGGTCACGCGCGCAAGATGGCGGCGCGGCTGATGGAACTCGGCCAACCGGTGCTGTACTACGAGAACATCGACGGAGGCCACGGAGGCGCTGCCAACCTGCTGGAAACCGCCATGCAGTCGGCGCTGGTCTATACATACCTGTCGCGTCGGTTGGGCCTGACCTGACGGCAAACTCGACTCGGCGTTACATTCCACCGGTGATCGAAGGTCTTGCCTGGTACACCAGCATGCCACTGTATTTTGCTGACCGGCCCAGTGAAATGTTGTCTTGGCATGCTGCGTGGCGTAAGAAGCACGACATCTAAAATTAATATCACGGTGTTTTACTGCACCGGAACGTTCCACGGCGAGATATGGTTCTGTTAGACCTATTCAAACTAACTCGCGTTCATGTGATGAAGGGGGTAGCTCATGTACGCGGACAGTGCAGGTCGATGGGAAATCCTGTCCCAGCCATTTCTGTCGTTCGGTCCGCTTGCCACTCCAGCTGAAATTTTGAGCCGCACTCTTGAGGCGGGCATCGATTTTTATAGTGAACGTGTTCTATCCAGTCTCGACGCCTTTGCGGATTACATTACCAACGATCTTACGTCGGAGCACCCTGACCTTGGACGGCCGGGTCCTGTGTGTCCCTTCATCAAGGGGGCGCTGCAACGTAATCTTTTGAGGCTTACGGCCTGTTCGCTCGACGAGGCCGGCGAAGACCCGCTGACTTTCATCATGGATCAGATGCGGCAGGAGTTCCAGAACTCGGCTGGATCCGGTGACTTCAATGGCGAGGAAATCTACCGTTCCATCGTCGTTCTGTTTCCGCATCTATCAACGGAAACTGGTCCCGACCTGATCGAACGGGTTCAGAAAAAACTGAAGTTCTCGTTCGTGGACCAGGGGCTGATGATCGGCGAGTTCTACTCGACCTGCGCGGCACCGGGTTTGCACAACCCCGATTTCCGGCCTTTTCAGGCGCCCGTTCTCAGCCTGGCGATCCGGTACATGACCGTCTTCGATACGCCCTTTCTGATAGGCGACGACCAGTACATAGAAAGCTTCTGCCGCCGGTTCGGCGAGAGCGGCCGGAAACGTGTCGACAGCTTCCGCCGTAAAATGAGCGGGGAAGGCAAGCGGAACGATAACAACGCCAGCCGTTCACCTGCCGGCTCACGGTCCGAAACACAGTCAGGTGATAGTAAAACCCAATAATCAAGCGATAAAACAGGAAAAGGGTGCCGCAGATGTCTGTGGGAGGACTGGATAAAAATAACACACAAATGCGCGACGACAGCCCTTCTGCCGATACCCTCGAGTATGGACCGAAACGCCGACTGGACGAACTGTTCGCCGAGCAGGTACAGCGGACGCCGGACGCGATCGCCCTGATCCACAAGGGCAGTACCATCACCTACGGCCAACTGGATGCACGGGCCAATCGGCTGGCGCGCCGCATGCAAGCCCTCGGCGTCGGCCGCGAGACACTGGTGGGTGTCTGCCTGGAGCGGTCGTTCGAGTTGGTGATTGCCCTGCTGGCTGTGCTGAAGGCGGGCGGAGCCTATGTGCCTCTCGATCCCAAATATCCAGCCGATCGTCTGAATTTTACCCTGGAGGATAGCGCCGCGCCCTTCCTGGTCACGCGCAGCGGCCTGGGCGGCGATCTTGCGTATCCAGGACATCGTATCGATCTCGATATCGAGGCCGCCGCAATCGAGGCCCAGCCATCCACAACCCTGGCACCGTTGGGCGATGCCGACGATCTTGCCTATGTGATCTATACCTCCGGCTCGACCGGCCAGCCCAAGGGGGTGATGCTCAGCCATAGCGCGGGGGCGTTCTTCCGCTGGGCAGGCACGACCTTTACCCCGGCCGAGATGTCCCGGGTTGCCGCCACGACTTCCGTCTGCTTCGACCCGTCGGTATTCGAGCTTTTTGCGCCGCTCAGCATGGGCGCGGCCGCCATTATTAAGGAAAATAGTCTGGAGCCGTTTACGCCCGACGAGCAACCCACGCTGTTGAATGGCGTGCCGTCCGCCTTTGCGGAACTCGCCCGGTCGAGGGCCATACCGGACAGCGTCAGGATCATCAATATCGGCGGTGAAACCTTCAAGCCCGGCTTGGCGCAGGAGCTATACGAGGCAAGCCACGCGACCGCGATCTACAACCATTACGGCCCGACGGAGGCAACGACCTGCACCACGGTGTTCTTGATTGCCAAAGGGGCCCCGACGGACGCGGCCCTGCCGATCGGCAAGCCGATTGCAGGCGCTATCCTGCACGTGCTGGATGAAGACGGGCAGGCCGTACCGGCAGGGGAGGCCGGCGAGCTTTATATCGCCGGCCAGACCGTGGCACGGGGCTACCTGAACCGGCCGGAGCTGACGGCGCAGAAATTCGTCGGAGATCCTAACGGACTGATCCAGGGTTCCCTGTACCGCACGGGCGATCAGGTTCGCTGGTCCGCTGCCGGAGAGCTGGAATTCCTTGGCCGCATCGACGGCCAGGTCAAGCTGCATGGATTCCGTATCGAACTCGGCGAGATCGAGGCCGCCATGCTGCGCATACCGGACGTGCGCAAAACCGCGGCGGTCATCGGCGAAGACCAGCATCAGGAAGAACGGCTGGTGGCGTATGTGGAGTCCGAACAAGAACTGAGGCTTATCGACGTTCGCCGCTTCATGGGAGCCTGGCTTCCGGACTACATGCTGCCGTCCGCTCTTGTAACCCTGGCCCGCTTTCCGCTGACGCCCTCCGGCAAGGTTGATCGCAACGCACTGCCCGGGCCTGACTGGAGCCACCGCATCAGCTCGACGGAAACCGGATACCTTCCGCCTGTCGAGGAGGTCATCGCCGACACGTTCCAAGAAGTGCTGGGTTGCGGCGTGGTCGGACGAGACGACAATTTCTTCGAGCTCGGCGGCGACTCGCTTCTAGGCGTGGGCGTCATCCTGAAGCTTGAACTGTTGCTGGGACAATCGATTCCCCCCGGTTCGCTGTTCCATGGCCCCACCCCGAAGCTGCTGGCGGCGATGCTGGAACAGCGCGAGGGCGGAGAGTCAGGCTACATCACGGCTTTGCAGCCGGACGGGGATGAAAGCCCGTTGTTTTGTCTTCCCGACATCTTCGGGCGGCCACTCAGTTACGTCAGCCTTGCGCGCCGCATGGCGCCAAACCAGCCGGTCTTCGGCCTGTCCCCCGGGCCGCTGGAAAAGACGATGATCCAGACGTTGTCGCTGCGCGTGCTGACCAAGGCGTATATGGCTGAGATCCGCAAGATCCAGCCGCATGGACCTTACCGCATCACCGGCTACTCGTCGGGCGGGGTCGCGGCCTTCGACCTGGCTGCGGCGCTGAAGGACGAGGGTGAGGACGTGCTTCTGATCCTGCTCGACTCCGCCATCATGCGCCGTGTGCCGCCTGTCGCGAAGATGCTGGACTGGGCTCGCCGGCATCTGCAGAGTTCGCTGAACGAGGCCGGTGCGAAGGCCACGGCGCAGAACATCCTCTGGACACGCCGGATCTGGTTCAAGAACCCCAAGGTCGTGCGCACGCGCGAGGTGCCCGAATGGGTTCCGCGGAACACGGTTGAGTTCGCGCGCAGTTACATGCAGGCGGAGAAGAACTATCAGTTCAGCCCGTTCAGCGGTTCGACGATCCTGGTTCAGTGCACCCAGCGCGGTCCGATACAGGATTTCCTGAACATCGATGGACTACTGGGATGGGAGGGCCTGTTCACCGGCCCATTGACCCGCATCGACGCCGACATCGATCACTTCAAGCTGATGCGGGAGCCGTTTGTGGGTGAGCTTGCCGCTCGCCTTCACGCGGCCACGCCGCCGGTCCGCCATTAGCGGCATCGGTTATCCGCTCGCGAAGTTTTCGCGGCGATAGCCTTGCGCGTACAGCAGCGCCGTTAAGTCCGAATGGTCGATCCGGAAACGGGCCGCCTGTCTGACGCTGGGCTTGGCATGATAGGCGACGCCCAGCCCCGCCGCCAGAAGCATGGGCAGGTCATTGGCGCCATCGCCGACCGCCACCACGTCGTCATGAGTCAGATTTGCCGCCCCGACGGCTTCCTCCAGAACCCTGAGCTTGTCAGTGCGGTCGCGAATGGGCGGCACCAGCCCTCCTGTCAGCACGCCGCGTTCGAACTCCAGTTCGTTGCCGTGATGGGCGTCGAACTCCAGCATCTCCTGCAGCTTGGCGGTAAACAGGGTAAAACCGCCCGATACCAGGATCGCCCGGCCGCCAGCCCGCCGCATGGTGGCGACCAGCAGCCGCGCCCCCGGCATAAGGTTGGCGCGCCGCCACGCATCGTGCAACGCCGAGATGGGCAGGCCTTCCAGAAGAGCCACGCGCCCGCGCAGGGCCTCGGCGAAGTCGAGCTCGCCATTCATGGCCCGCGCCGTAACGGCCGCGACCTGGTCGCGAATGCCTTTCAATTCCGCCAGTTCGTCCAGCATTTCCTCGCGGATCATCGTTGACTCCATATCCGCCACCAGCACGGTCTTGCGCCGGGTCGCGGCAGGCTGGGTGATGATAT
>CALMVH010000165.1:11496-16406 GCA_937873165.1 uncultured Rhodospirillales bacterium | reverse complement strand
GGTTTGCGGAGGTCACGCCCGAACGTTGCACCGTGCTGGCGGATGCCACCATGGCGGTCGCGGACATCGATCGCACGGCGGCGCAGAGCGATTATAACTTGCTGAATAACGAGTCTCCTACCGCCGCCGACGAACAACACAAGGCGCAGCACGCCCGCAGCCTCGCCATAGCGAAGGCACGCGTCGCGGCCGCCGAAGCCGGTCGCTGATCGCACTTGGATTTCCGCCTTCCCGAGGTCGAACGCTGGATGGAAGCCGCGCTTTGCTTCTGGAGCACGGCGGGGCAGGATGTGCCGGGGCGCGGATTTGTCGAGCAGGTAGGGTTCGACGGACGGCCGGTGGATGTCGGCTTCAAGCGCATGCGCGTGCAGGCGCGGCAGATCTATACGTTCTGCCACGCGGTCGAGCTCGGCTGGCAAGGCCCCGCGCGTGAGGCGGTCGAGAACGGGCTGTCGTTCATTTGGACACACGGCTGGCTGGCCAGGGGCGGCTGGGCGCGCCGGTTCAAGCCGGATGGCGCACAGTTCGACACGGTGGTCGATACCTACGAGCAGGCCTTTGTGCTGTTCGCGCTTGGCTGGTACTACCGCCTGACGCAAGATGCGGAGATTCTGGTCGCGGCGCGCCGCACGCTGGATAAGCTTCATAGCCGGCTCGATCATGCCGAAGGCCATGGATTCCTGACGGAGTCGCCCGACTGCATCCAGCTCCAGCAAAACCCGCATATGCACCTGCTGGAAGCCATGCTCGTCTGGTACGAAGCGACAGCGGAAGCGCGGTTTGCCGACGAGGCACGGATGATCGTGCGGCACCTGCGCAAGCGCATGTTCCAGGAAAAGACCGGAACCCTGCCGGAATTCTATGATCTGGACTGGCGGCCTGTACGGCAGACGGGCGGCGCGGTGGTCGAGCCGGGGCATCACTTCGAATGGACTTGGCTGCTGGCACGCTATTCCCGCATTCTCGACGACGATACCGAAGATATCGCCAGCCGCCTGTTCACCTTTGCCGACCGGCATGGCAGCGATGCCGACGGGGTCGTCTACGATGCCCTGCGGGAGGACGGCAGCGTTCTGCGCGCCGATCACCGCACTTGGCCGCAGACGGAAGCGCTGAAGGCCTATATCGCGCGCAGCGAGGCCGGTGAACATCATGACGAGCGCATCGCGCAGCTGACGGGGCTTCTCCTCGACCGCTACCTTGCCACCGACATTCCCGGCCTGTGGAACGATCATCTGAACGCGGCTTTGAAAAGCACGTCACCCAGTGTGCCGGCCAGCACCCTGTATCACCTGTTCCTGGCCTTTGCGGAATTGCAACGCTGGGCCAGAATGCGATAGGCCGCCGCCGACGCTCGTTGCAAATCGCTCGCAGTTGGCATAAGCCAGCGGGAAGCTGCTGTAGTTTCCCTAATCAGGCGGCGGATCCGAGTTTTAGCCTGTTGTTCATACTAAACTGGTGGCCACCTTGTCGAAGCATTGGACTCCCGACGATATTCCCTGGCAAAAATTCGATGCGTCGAAGGTCGATGGGGATATCGAAAAGATCATTCGGGCCGCCTCCCTGGTCGAGGCGAATGCCGATCACTACACGCGCTACCTTTGCAACGTGTTCCAGAACGATCCCGAGTTCTGCGAAGCCTCGCTGGAATGGGCGCTGGAGGAAGTCCAGCATGGCACCGTCCTGGCGCGCTGGGCCAACATGGTCGATCCCGCGTTTGATTTCGACGATGCTTTCAAGCGCTTCAAGGATGGCTACAACATCGATACAGAAGTCGAGAAATCCGTACGCGGATCGCGGTCGGGCGAGTTGATTGCCCGCTGCATGGTCGAAACAGGCACCAGCTCGTACTACACCGCTCTCGGCGATGCGACCGAAGAGCCGGTGCTGAAGGTGATCTGCGCCCGCATCGCGGCCGACGAGCTGCGCCATTACAAGCTGTTCTACGATTACCTGAAGCGCTACATCGAGACGGAAAATCTCAGCCGATTGCGCCGTATCTCGATCGCGCTCGGCCGGATCGTCGAGACGGAAGATGACGAGCTGGCTTACGCGTACTACGCCGCCAACGCACCCGGTCAACCTTACGAGCGCAAGATGTTTTCACGCGAATACTCGCGGCGCGCGTATAGCTTTTATACCACGCAGCACCTGGACCGCGCCGTGGGGATGATCTTCAAGGCATGCGGGCTGAAGCCGCAAACCGGCGTGTTCCGCATGGCGCAGAAGGCAGCCTGGTTTGTGATGAGCAACCGCACGCGCCAGTTGAACAAGATTGCCGCCTGACGAACGCCGTGAGATTGATCTATACCGGGCTGGTCCTGGTTGCCCTGGTCTTGGAGCTCCTGATTTTTACGCTGGTAGTGCGCCGATTCAAGTCGCGTGCTGCGGCGGCGGCACTGATCGTTCTGTTCTTTGTGGGCAATATCCTACTATACGCCGGAATGGCTCGTTTTCTGCCAAGGCCACCGGCCTGAACTTCTGTCGGCGTAGAACTGTATCCGGGCATCGGATCAGGCGACGTTCGACAATGCCGCTGGTGTCAGAACCGCCGCCAGGGCGTCGGCGAGCGTTTCGATGTCGGCCGGCGCGTGCAGTGGGGATGGCGTCAGCCTGATGCGTTCGGTGCCGCGCGGCACCGGTGGGAAATTGATCGGCTGCACGTAGATGCCGTAACGATCCAGCAAGGCGTCGCAGGCAGCCTTGCATCGCACGGCATCCCCGATCACGACCGGCACGATGTGGCTGGATGTCGGCATGCGCGCGATCCCACGCTGGTCGAGGGCGGCTTTCAACAGGGCTGCATGGTGCTGTTGCGCCTGCCGTTCCAACTCGCTGGTCTTGAGGTAGCGCACGCTGGCGGCGGCTCCTGCGGCAACTGCGGGCGGCAGGGAAGTCGAGAAGATGAAGCCCGGCGCGAAGCTGCGCACAAAATCCACCAGCTTTGCGGAAGCGGCTATGTAGCCTCCGACCACACCGTAGGCCTTGCCCAGGGTACCCTCGATCACGTCGATCCGGTTGGCAACGCCGTCCCGCGCCGCGATTCCGGCACCGCCCGGTCCGTACATGCCAACCGCATGCACTTCGTCGAGATACGTCAACGCGCCATGCCGTTCGGCCACATCTACAATCGAAGTCAGCGGCGCAATGTCCCCATCCATCGAGTACACTGACTCGAATGCTACGATTTTGGGACGATCCGGCGCCACCGATGCCAGCAGCGATTCCAGATGCGCCACGTCGTTGTGCCGGAATACATGTTTCTCTGCGCGGCTTTGCGATATGCCATGGATCATCGAAGCATGGTTCATCTCGTCGGAAAAGATGACGCAGTCGGGCAGCATCTTTCCCAGCGTTCCCAAGGCCGCTTCGTTTGCGACGTAGCCGGACGAAAAAACCAGCGCGGCCTGTTTCTGGTGCAGTGCCGCCAATTCTTCCTCCAGCTGGACATGGTAGATTGTGGTGCCCGAGATATTGCGTGTGCCGCCGGAACCGGCCCCGCATTGATCAAGCGCCTCGTGCATCGCGCCCAGAACCACAGGGTGCTGCCCCATGCCGAGGTAATCGTTGCCGCACCACACCGTGATATCCCGGACGGTGCCTTGCATATGCAGGCGGGCGCGCGGAAAGGAACCGCTTTGCCGCTCGATATTCGCAAAATACCGGTACCTGCCTTCTGCTTTCAAGGCATCCAGCCGAGCGGAAAACAAATCGTCGTACTGCATGCAATACCCTAACACGAGGGTAAGGGGTCTGCCCTGCGGCAAATCGGCAGGGACGGTAACTCATCCCTGCCGTGATCGTGCTTTTACTGAACAGACGTGTTCGCACCCGTCGATGTGTTGCCGCCCGCGCCGGTCGAGGATGTACCATTGTTGCCGGTGCCCATGCTGCCGGTCGTGCCAGCGCCCATGCTGCCGGTAGTTCCCGTGCCAGGACCACCCGCGCCACCGCCGATGCCGCCGGTTGAACCACCCGAGCCCGTCTGGCCCATGCCGGTACCCATGCTGTTGGACGCGCCGCTTGCACCGGCATTGTACTGGCTAGACCCCGTGCCGCCGGTTTACTGGCTGCCACCGCCCATGCTGCCGCTGTCCATGCCACCGCCCGACGATCCCATGCCGCCGGTACCGCCTAGCCCGGTTCCCGAGCCCGATCCCGTGCCTGCCGCGCCAACACCTGGGCCTGCGCCGGTGCCGCTGCCGCCGCCCACACCGCCTCCCATACCGCCGGCTCCGGATGCGCCGGAACCACCGCCCGCAGCGCCACCGGCGCCGCCCGCTCCCGCTGCAAAAGCAGGCCCCGTCGCGGCAGCCACCGACATGCCGAGCGCGATCGCCGTTACAGTTGCCAAAAGACCTGTACGCATTGTGTATCTCCCTGATAGCCGCGATTGCCGCAGCAATTGTTAGTTAACGCGACGGTGCCGCAGACGTTCCCCCGCCGGTCCTTAACGCTTGCCAAGGCCGCCATGCGTATGAGAGAAGGTGCGAAAGTTAACTCTCAAGGATCGGCGGATAATGGCAAAGTTCTCATCGGCAGGCGTTCGGCACCTGCAATCTGCAATGCTGGCCGGATGCGCGCTGGCCAGCCTGCTGGTATCCAGTCCGGTCAACGCCGCCGACAGCGCCGCCGCATCCTCGTGCAAACGCACCGCCGGGGAAAAGTCGGTGTACATGCGGGCCCTGCAAACCGACCTGATGGTCGCGGCGCTGACCTGCAACAACAGCACCCAGTACAATACCTTTGTGCATCAATTCCAGCCGGTCCTGACACGCGACTACAAGGAAATGACGTCGTACTTCAAGAAAAGGCATGGAAAAGCCGGTGCGACCGAAATGAACGCCTTTGTGACCCATCTTGCCAACGATGAGTCGCAGCGCAGCATTTCCGAAGGCACCGCGCAATAC
>CALMVH010000165.1:0-11486 GCA_937873165.1 uncultured Rhodospirillales bacterium | reverse complement strand
GCCGGAAAATTGTTCACCACCGTCCTGGCGTTGCCTAACGACCAGGTGGAGGATTTTTCGACCCAGCAGATGACCCTGTCGGCGGATGCGCCGGTGAAGCCGTGCGCGGTCGCCGTCAAGGCGCCGCTCCCGGCGAAAACCGCGCCTGCAGCCGCCCCAGCCATCGCACCGGCTCCGGCAACTCCAGCGAAGTAACACCGGCGAGAGTTACAAAAAACCGGCGTATAGCCGGTTTTTTTATGCCTTGCGGCAGGCACAAAAAAGGCCGGCGAAAACTTCGCCGGCCTCCCTTGTCCGTTTGGATCGATCCTTAGTGGAATACGATCTCGACGCGGCGGTTCTGAGCCTCGCGGACGTTGTTGCCCGTGGGAACCAGAGGATCGCGCTTGCCATCGGCCTTGACGTCGATGTCCTGAGCGGGAACGCCCTGGCGAACCATCTCGGCCTTGACCGATTCTGCGCGGCGCTTCGAAAGCTTCAGGTTGTAAGTATCCGAACCAACCGTGTCGGTGTGACCCGTCACGTCCAGACGCGTCACGTTGCCGTTCTTGGCAGCCATGGCGGCGTTGTCGACGATCTTCATCGCGTCGGTGGTCAGGTTATACTTGTTGAAGTCGAAGAACACCAGATAGCTGGTCGCAGTCGGAGCTTGCTTCGGCGCAACCATAGGGGGCTGCGTCGGGGGAACTTGCGCCGCTACAGGAACTGGTTCCGGCTGGGTGAACGTGTAGCGTACGCCCAACAGAACCTGCTCTTCGTGCAGGTGGTTCGTCACAAAGCCTGGCTTGTTGTCGCCAAAATCGGCAGCCGGAGTGTCCATGTAGCGGAAGTCGGCGGTGACGGCGATGTTGTCATCGACGTTGTACGCGAAACCACCAATGGCCTGGTAGATGAACGCAAAGCCGTTGCCGCTGACGTGGGCCACGCCGTTGTCACCCTGCGGGAACGTCGAGCTCTGGCCCCAGTAGCCTGCACCGGCGCCGGCACCGATGTAGGGAACGATCGGCAGAGCGATGTTGAACTGCGTCAGGTCGAAATCGTAGAACGCGTTAACGAAGCCAGCGGCCAGGTCCGTGCGGCCCGAAGCGCCCACGCCGAACATGCGGCGAGCGCTGTTCTCGGCAAAGGTGCCTTCAAGTTCCGTGCGGATGTTGTCGCCCCAGTTGTAGCCGACTTCCGCCGCGCCAACCCAGCCATCCTTGTTCTTGATTTCCGAGTTCTCGGTCGGGACGCCGCTGAAACGGCTGCCGGTCGAGGTCGGGGTCAGGTCGGTCTTCAGCTTGTCCTCGTGGGTCAGGCCACCGTTGCCGCCGATGTAAAAGCCGGCCGGTTCGTCAGCGTGCGCGGCGAGGGCCACGAACGAGACGCTTCCGAAAAGCACTGCGCCCAAGAGGCGTGCAGACTTCTTCATATAAAACGCTCCTCATAAAGTTTTCGAGGTTCCCGGTCAGGTCGCTCGTATCGGGTTTCTCTTACGCCCAACTAAACGGTTTTGACATAGCTCGTTCCGGTACAAACCCTGAATTCGATTATCACGATGCAGATATGTCACACGGCCTGTCCCGGCCTGTGCGGGCTGCATTGTTACCTGTTGCCGCTGGCGAATGCTTTAAATAAAGATCGTGGCGACATACCTTCATCACCCTTAGGACTAGCCAAGGACATATCGGCCAATGACTTTTTATGCGCAGGAAAAACTGGCGATTTTTATAGACGGTTCGAACCTCTACGGTGCCGCGAAGTCGCTGGGATTTGATATCGATTACCGCAAGCTGCTGAAGTGGGGTGCATCGCGTGGCCGCTTGCTGCGCGCATTCTATTATACGGCGTTGTTCGAGGACCAGGAATATTCGCCCATCCGGCCGCTGATCGACTGGCTGGATTATAACGGCTACACCATGGTGACCAAGCCCACCAAGGAGTTCACCGATGCCTTTGGCCGGCGCAAGGTGAAGGGCAACATGGACATCGAGCTTGCGATCGACGTGATGGAGATCGCCGACCGGGTCGATCACATCATGCTGTTCTCGGGCGATGGCGACTTCCGCCGGCTGGTGGAGGCTGTGCAGCGCCGGGGCGTGCGCGTGACAGTGGTTTCCACCGTGCGGTCCCAGCCCCCGATGGTGGCGGACGAGCTGCGCCGGCAGGCCGATCATTTCCTGGAACTGATCGATCTGGCGCCGGAGATCGCGCGCGCGCCGCAGCAGCGCCCGCAGAACCAGGATTATGCCGACGATTCGGCTGAAATCATGGGGTGATGATCCCGGCAGCGCCTTACCGCGAGCCCGACCCGGATTGCGGCTTCTGCCCGCGCCTGCAGGCCTTCCGGCATGCGAACCGGGCCCAGTTTCCGGCCTTTCACAACAGGCCGGTGCCGTCGTTCGGCGATCTTGCGGCACGGGCGCTGATCGTAGGGCTGGCGCCGGGACTGAAGGGCGCCAACGCGACGGGACGCCCCTTCACGGCGGACTATGCAGGCGACCTCCTGTACGCCAGCCTGATCGCGGCGGGACTGGCCAGGGGATCTTACGGGCGCCGGGCCGACGATGGGCTGAAACTAGTCGATTGCCGCATCACCAACGCCGCGCGTTGCGTGCCGCCCCTGAACAAGCCGGAACCGGCCGAAATCAAAACCTGCCGCAGCCATTTTCTGATTCCCGAGATCGCCGCCATGCCGAACCTGAAGGCGATCCTAGCGCTGGGAACCGTTTCGCACGCTTCGGTGATCGCGGCATTCGGGTTGAAACAAACAAGCTTTAAGTTCGCCCACGCGGCGCAACACGATCTAGGCAACGGCATTGCCTTGCTCAACAGCTATCACTGCTCGCGCTATAACACGAGCACGGGCCTTCTGACAGTCGACATGTTTGCCTTTGTGATCGGGCGCCTTAAAGCCTCGCTGGCCTGCTCGGACCCCCGCAGGACAATTGACTTGCCGGTATAAAACCGGTACAATTTTAAATAAAATTTGTAGAGGTCCATCATGGCGTTCCTTGCACAAGTCGGAACCTTGGTCCGAACGGGATTGGACAAGTTTTTCCTTATCGGCGCGGCGATCTCCGGATTCCTGGTAGTGTACGCTCTGCCGGCTTCGGCACAGGTCTCTACCCAGGCCGGCGGCTGGGTGATGCAGCAGATCCCGTTGTTCAACCCGCCGGAATGCCAGGTGGGAGCGCCTGTAACCCCCAGCTGCACGGCACGTGACGGTGCATCGCTTGCGGCGGCGGAATACGGTTTCGAAGTCGAGATTACCAACCCGAATAGTAACATAAGCCTGAACTGGACCTATCTGAATGGCGACAACAACGCTCTGTTCCAGCAAGAAAATCAGAGCGTTTGCTCGCAGGATGTTTCCATAAACTTCGCCTATAGCGACCAATATGGGAATCCGACAGGTAGCGGAACCTGCATTCTGTCACAAGGGCAGGCGCTTGTTGAATCCTCGCAGGCGACGCTTCCGAACTGCGATCCGTCAAACCCGTCCAGCTGGAGTTCGGGCTGTGTCGTGCCGCCTGTCTGCCCAAGCGCCGGAACAGACAGCAGCTACTATTGCGGCACGAACTCAAAGAGCCCCCAGGTTTGCGGTTGTACGCAACCGACTTCGGGAAGCGGCACAAGTTCGGCCTGCACGGGAACAGCGGACGGCAATGGAAACTACGTCGGCAACAGCTACTACTGTGGATCGAACGCAACCTGCGCCTGCTCGCCCCAAGGAACTCCCGGTGCAACCGCGGCCTATTGCGGCATCGGACAGTCGAACACGGCCCAGACACCGTGCATTCCGCAGCCGAATTATTACAGCCTAAATCCGGTACAGCTGAATACGCCTTACACTGTCGCCATTCAGCAGGAGCTGGTGAATATCGTTAACAACAACGACCGTGATGGCAATTTTGCCGCCATCGTCAACAACATTGGACAATTATCCAATCAGACAAATGGCTGCCGCAACGACAATGGTCCCTTGCCCGGCCAGTGACGGTCTCCCGTCAGCCGCGGCTCCGCATAATCCGTGATTTCTCCCGGTCCCAGTCGCGCTTTTTCTCGGTCTGGCGCTTGTCGTGCTGTTTTTTACCTTTGGCCAGCCCGATCTGCACCTTGGCCATGCCGCGTTCGTTGAAATAGATCGAGATCGGCACGATGGTCATGCCCTCGCGCCGGATCGATCCCAGCAGCTTGTCAACTTCCTTGCGGTGCAGCAGCAGCTTGCGCGGACGCCGGATTTCGTGCTGGGCCTTGCTGCCGGCCTTGCCCGCCTGCGTGTACTCGGCGATATGCGCGTTGATCAGGAACAGCTCGCCCTTGATCTCGCCCGCATAGCTTTCGTTCAGGCTGGCTTGACCCTTGCGCAGCGATTTCACTTCCGTACCCGCCAGAACGATGCCGGCATCAAAGGTTTGTTCGATAAAGTAATCGAAGCGCGCGCGGCGGTTCTCCGCCACCGTCTTGTTCAGCGTGATCTGGACCATCAGGCAAGAATGCGCGTGTGGCGCATCGCCTCCCCGACCAGGGTTTTTGTTGCTTCCGTCGGTGCCACCAGCGGCAGCCGGATGTCCGCGGTGCATTTGCCCAGCAGGCTTGCCGCGTATTTGACCGGGGCGGGGCTTGTTTCGACGAACATCGCGTGGTGCAACGGCATCAGCAGGTCGCGCAGGCGAGCGACCTCGCCAAAGGCGCCGGTGTTCCAGGCCGCGTGCAGGTCGGCGCAAAGACGTGGGGCCACGTTCGCGGTTACCGAAATGCAGCCATGCCCCCCCTGCGCCAGGAATGCCGGAGCGGTCGCGTCCTCACCGGATAACTGGCAGAATGCCTCTCCACATGCCAGCCGGATGCGCACGGGACGCGTCAGGTCGGCGGTCGCATCCTTGACGCCGACGATATTTGGCAGGCGCGACAGCCGCTCCATCGTCTCCACGCTCATGTCCACCACCGAGCGGCCTGGTATGTTATAGATCACCAGCGGCAGGTCGACGGCGTTATGAATCGCCTCGAAGTGGCGGAACAGGCCTTCCTGGGTGGGCTTGTTATAGTACGGCACGACGACCAGTGCCGCTTGCGCGCCCGAGTCCTTTGCATGGCTCACCAGGCTGATTGCCTCGGCCGTGGAGTTCGATCCCGCGCCTGCCAGGACCGGCACCCGGCGATGCGCCACCTCGACGCACAAGTACACAACCCTCCGATGTTCCTCGTGGCTGAGCGTGGGCGATTCCCCGGTGGTGCCGCAGGGCACAAGCCCCGACGTACCCTCGCGTATCTGCCAGTCGCAGAATGCCTGGAATCCCGCCTCGTCGACCGCGCCGTTGCGGAACGGCGTGATGAGGGCGGTTAGCGAACCCGAAAACATTGCCATCTCCTTTTGCGATTACAGTAGTGAACGTCTAAGGATAAGTCATGCGCATTCCTTGCTGTCTCGTCCTGGGCCTTGGGCTGGTATCGATTAGCGGCGTCGCCGACGCGAAGCTGCTGCACAGGAAACCCGCGGCGCCGATGACGCAGGCGGCGGCCGCGATCAGGGCAGCCGACACGAACCAGTGGCCCGAGGCCGAGGCCCTGGCCTCGCGTTCCGGCGATCCCGTGTTGCAAAAGCTGATAGATTGGCTGGATCTGGCGAGACCCGGCACGGATGCCAGCTTTGAACGCATCGCCTACTTCATCAAGACCAACCCGGACTGGCCCGGCATGGGAGCCTTGCACAAGCGGGCTGAGGATCTTCTGCCGCCCGGCATGTCCGCCGGCGAAGTGGTCGCATGGTTCCAGACCGCGCCGCCGCAAAACCCGGACAGCCTGCCGGTCTACTACGACTCGCTGGTCAGCCTGAACCGAACCGCCGAGGCCCAGAAAGTGGTGCGTGACTTCTTCATAGCGGGGACTTTCACCAACGACCAGCTGCGCGACTACCTGCACCGGTTCCAGCAGGTGCTGCAGCGTCCCGACGTCGTCGCCCGGGCCGACCGGCTGATCTGGGACGGGGCCTATCTCGACGCCCGCGCCCTGTTGCCGATGCTGGACCGTGACGACCAGGCAGCGGACGAAGCCCGCATCACCTTGCTGACCAATGCGCCCGGGGGGCAGGCGGCGATCGCGGAACTGCCCGGCGACCGCCAGCGCGACCCCGGTGTTCTGTATGCCCGCGTGAAGTACGCCATGGGGGAACTGTCAGACAATCAGGCGGCAAAACTGCTGACAGCCGAACCCGCGCAGCCGCCGCATGCAACGGAATGGTCGAAGCTGCGCCTGACGCTGGCCCGCCGCATGATCGAAAGCCATGATTTCGCGACCGCGTATAATTTGGCGGCGGGGGATCATTCGACCGATCCATCCCAGATCGCCGAAACCGACTTCCTTGCGGGCTGGAGTTCCCTGCGGTTCCTGAAGGACCCGGGCCGCGCCGCCAGCCACTTCACCTACATGTACGACCATGTGCTGACGCCCATCAGCCGGGCGCGAGCGGCCTACTGGATGGCGCGCACGGCGTCTGCGGCCGACGATACGCTCGATGCGTCGGCGTCGCAGTGGATGGACCGGGCTGCGCATTACCCGACCGCGTTCTATGGGCAGCTGGCGCTCGAACGCCTGGGCAAGCCGCTGACTATGCCCGCGGAGCCTCGCCCCAGCGTGGCCGAAGCCCTGCAGTTCGAGCACAGCGACCTGGTACGGGCCGCACGGCTGCTGCACCAGGCCAACGATGCCGTGCGAGTCACCACGTTCCTGAACAAGCTGGCGGAGGTCAGGAAAACCCCGGTCGAGCAGGCCGAACTGGTACGGCTGTCGCGCGATCTGGGCGCCGTGCCGTTGTCGGTGCAGATCGCCAAGAAAGCCGCCTCGTCCAACATCGCGATCCTGCCCAGCGGCTACCCGGTTCTGCCCAATCTAAGGGAACGTTCGCCGGAGCCCGCATTAATCCATGGCATCATCCGGCAGGAAAGCCTGTTCAATACCGATGTGGTCAGCCCCGCCGGAGCGATCGGGCTGATGCAGCTGATGCCGGCGACGGCGACCAGCGAAGCGCGCAAGCTGGGCCAGCGCGGCGGCGTTCCGGTTGCCCAGCTGCGCAACCCTGCCGAAAACGTCATGCTGGGCGCGCATTACCTAGACGACATGATCGCCAACTGGAATGGTTCCTACATCCTGGCCATCGCCTCGTACAATGCCGGGCCGGGGCATATCCGGAATTGGCTGAACGACAATGGCGATCCCCGCAGCGACGCCGACCCGGTGGACTGGATCGAGCTGATCCCCATATCGGAAACGCGCAACTACGTTCAGCGCGTGCTGGAGAACACCCAGATCTACCGCGCACGGCTGGCTGGCGGAACGGCGCTGGTCCGACTGGCAGAGGATTTGCGGCGTTAACGGCCTAAAGACGTTTTTCAGTATTCCGCGTCATACTGTTCCCTCACGGTTGTTCGGGCTACCGCCCGTTTGAGTGCCCATGCTGGAGCTGTCTCCCACCGTTCCCCTCCAGCCCGACCTCGATTGCCCGTTCGAGGAACGCACGATTGCGATGCGCGACGGGCTGAAACTGTACTGCCGCGACTACAACCCCTTGGCCGGCGGCACGCCGGTGCTCTGCCTGTCGGGCATCACGCGAAACTCGCGCGACTTCCATCGGCTGGCGTGCGATCTGGCAGGGCAGGGCAGGCGCGTGCTGGCGCCAGACTACCGGGGCCGGGGCAAGTCGCAGCACGACGCCAACTGGCGCAACTATCGTCCGATCCGCCTGCTGCGCGACGTCAACGCCCTGACGCATGCGCTCCACCTGAAGCATGCCGTAGTCGTGGGCACGTCGCTGGGCGGGCTGCTGACCATGGGATTGGCTACGTTGCGGCGGGGTTTCATCTCCGCCGCCGTGATCAACGATATCGGACCAGACGTTCATACCGCCGGCGTTTCGCGGATCATCAAGTATATCGGTCACGACACCACGCAGACCGACTGGGCGGCAGCGGTTCGCTACACGCGGATCGCCTTCCCCAATATCGGCCTGCTGGCGGATGGCGACTGGCTTGAGCTGACCCAGGGTAGCTTTGTGCCGGGTGAAGACGGGCTGCTGCACGTCGCGTGGGATACCGGCATCGCCAAGACCATGGCGGCAGGGGCGCGCAGTCCCATTCCGCTGTGGCTGTTGTTCCGTTCGCTTAGGCATACGCCCACGCTTCTGATCCGGGGCGGGAAGTCCGACGTTCTGACGGAAGAAACGGCGCGCCGGATGCAGGTGGTGAAACCCGACCTGAAACGTGTGACCATTCCCGACGCGGGTCATACGCCGACCCTGAACGAACCCGAGTGCCGCGCGGCCATCGCGGAGCTGCTGGCGGCAGTTCCCTGATCGTCGTTTCGGTCGGGCAAAACATCTGGTACTGCTCACAGCCGGCTTGTAACTGCCGCAGACGGGTGTGAGTCATGACACAGGCAATCGCGACAGCAACAGCCGCCTTGCGCGCTCACCCGGCACAACGGGCGCCGCTTGAAACTGAACTGCTGTACGGCGAGCATGTTGCGGTTCTGGAAAGCCGGCAAGGCTGGCATCGGGTTCGAAGCTTAACCGACGGCTACGAAGGCTTTGTGACTGACGACTCACTTGGCGACCCTGCATCCCCCACGCATGTCGTCGCGGCGCCCGGCAGCTTTGTTTACCGCGAAGCCGACCTGAAATCGCCTGCCTTGATGCGCCTCAGTTTTCTGTCCGCCGTGGAAGTCGAGGAACAGCAGGGGGACTACCTGCGGACCTCCAACGGTTACCTTCATCGGGCGACGCTGACGCTTGTGGGCGAGCAGGTCGCCGCCGATCCGGTCACGGCCGCGCGGTATTTCCTGAATGTGCCGTACAAATGGGGAGGGCGATCGAGTCTGGGGCTTGACTGTTCCGCCCTGGTGCAACTCTCTCATGCCGCCTGCGGCGTCGCGTTGCCGCGCGACAGCGGACCGCAGCGAGACATGGTCCCGAAGTCACTCCCGCTGGACGCCGTTGCGGCAGGCGACCTGGTATTCTCGCCCGGCCATGTGATGCTGGCCACCAGCCGAAGCACCGTGATCCACGCCAGCGGCTTCCACATGCGCGTGGTCGAGGAATCCTTGGCAACCGCGCTGGGGCGATTGACAGCACAAGAACGCGAGCAGGCCGTTGCGAAACCGGGGCCGTTGCGTCACGATCCCTGATTGTGACCGAAGATTTATCGCCGACCCGGCTGTTCGAACCTCCGCCCGCCATCGATGATGCACGGCTTAGCCGCCTGGCACTGCGGGAAGCCGCCGTGTTCCGGCCTGACACCGGACACCTGCCGGAGATCGACCTTTCGGTCGTCACGTACAATTCCGGCCGTTGGTTCGAGGCGTTCTTTGAAAGCCTCGCCGCGCAGCTTTATCCGCTGGGCCAGATCAACCTGTTCGTCATCGACCATTCCCCGGACGAAACCTGCCTCGATACGCTTCAGCAGGTGATCCAACTGATCCGGCACCGCTTCCCCTCGGTTGCGCTGGAACGGCGCTCCAACCGTGGTTTCGGCGCGGGGCATAACCAGACGCTGGGACTGGGTCAATCGCGGTATGTGCTGGTCAGCAACGTGGATCTGACCTTCCGCCCCGATACGCTGGTTCGCCTCGTGCAGCATGCCGTGGCGGACACTGGCCATGTCGCCGCGTGGGAAGCCCGGCAGAAGCCCTACGAGCATCCCAAGGCCTACGACATCCTGACCCAGACCACCGCCTGGGTATCCGGCGCCTGCGTGCTGCTGCGCCGTGAAGCGTGGAACGCCGTCGATGGCTTCGACGAGCATTTCTTCATGTATGGCGAGGATGTGGACCTGTCGTTCCGCCTGCGCGACAAGGGTTACGCCCTGCGCTATTGTCCCGATGCCGTGGTCTGGCACCATAGCTACGACGCCCCGGGACGCATCAAGGAAGCGCAGTATTTCGGCGCGACGCTGGCCAACATGTTCCTGCGTCTGCGCTTTGGATCGTTTCTGGACATCGCACAGGGGGGCGCGATGCAGGCGGCCCTTGCTGCGCATCGCGCCCCTGTCGAGGACAGGCTGAAGCGCCTGGGCCAGAACTACCGCAAGCTGCTGCGCGACGGGGGAGACTTCCTGGCCAGCCGCAGCCGTACGGCCCGGCCTTCGTTCACGAAGTGGGACTATGCCCTGCACAGGCACGGCGCGTTCGTCGAGGGTGCGGATATCCCAGGTGCCGCGCCGCTGGTTACCATCGTTGTGCGCACCTACCCTGGGCGATTGCCGCTGTTGCAGGAAGCGCTGCTATCGCTGACGCTTCAGACTTACCGGCCGCTGGAAGTGGTGGTGGTCGAGGACGGCGGCGACACCGCACGGGCTGAGGTCGAGGCATTGCGCGTGAACTCCGGCCTGGACTTGGTGCATTACGCCGCCCCGAAACGCGGGCGAGGGCATGCGGGCAATCTGGGGCTGGCGCTGGCGCGGGGGCAGTTCGTCGGCCTCCTCGACGACGACGACCTGCTGTATGGCGATCATGTCGAGACGCTGGTTCATGCCTTGACGGCCGATCCAGTGCACGATGCGGTTTACGCGCATGCCTATGAAGTCGAAACGGCCTTTCCTGCCGCCGGATGGGTTCCCTACCGCGAAAAGCGCTGGCAAGCGCGCATGCGCGAAGGGTTCGATGCGCAGGCCCTGTGGGTCGCGAACTACATCCCCATCCAGACGGTCCTGTTCCGGCGCACGCTGTACGAGCGCCTGGGGGGATTCTGTGAAACCCTCGACGCGCTGGAGGACTGGGACCTGTGGCAGCGTTACGCGCTGGAAAAGGGATTTGGCTACCTCGACAAGACCACATCGCTCTACCGCATGCCTGCCGGAAATGACCGCAGGCCGGAGCGTGCGCTGGAGATGGCGGCCCATTACCGCCTCGCCAAGGATCGGCAGGCGGTCATGATCCGCCCCTACAGTATCGCGCAGCTACGCGAGATCGGCAAACTGGGCGACCCGGTCTGGATTTCGAAAAACGGAAAAGGCGTCATGCGCTTCCTGGCACGGCACAAACGGCTGTATGCCTTGACGCGAAAAGTCAGACAAATGTTGAAAGGGCGTCGTTAGGAGTCGCGCAGTCTCGGGGATGGCTCTCTGAGTTCTCGATTCCTAACTCTGACAAGTGTCTTCGCCTGCCGTAAGCACTCTCATTCCGCCGCCTCCTCATTTTCGACCAAGACCAATTGATGACCGGGGCCGAAGATCAGCTTTCCATCCTCTACGCCCACATGGATCGTGTCGCCGTCGACGATGCCGCCTTCCAGCAGCTTTTGCGCCAAGGGGTTCTGCAACTCGCGTTGGATAACTCTTTTCAGCGGCCGGGCGCCGTAGACCGGGTCGTAGCCCTTGTCGGCCAGCCATGCCATGGCGTCGCCATCGATCGCCAGCGCGATCTTGCGGTCTTCCAGCATCTTGCGCAGTCGCTCCAGCTGGATGTGCACGATGATCGACATCTGGTCACGGCCAAGACGATGGAACAGCAGGATT
>CALMVH010000164.1:2011-4609 GCA_937873165.1 uncultured Rhodospirillales bacterium | reverse complement strand
CGGCAGCCGTCCTTGATGCATGAATTGAAGTCTTCAAACGGCTAGAAAGTTCGGGACTAAGCATCTGAAATGTTTTAATATGATCTTAAATCCTCTCAAGTTGCATTGCTATGCAAATAAAGCGGAGCTTCACTGAAAGCTCGAAAAATACCGTGTACGATGCCGACTCGCACTCCAACCAACGCTTACCGAGTAACTGACCTAGCTCGCTGCCATCCGCTCCCGCCTGATTTCAACCGTCAGGTCGGCTAGGGCTCGCTCCGTTCGGTCAAGCATCTCTGTGACCTCCTCTTCGGTGATAATGAGTGGCGGGCTGAACGCGAGCGTGTCGCTGGGCAAGGCCCGTCCGATCATGCCGTGCTTCTCGCAAAGCTTGGCTAATCGGGGGCCGACCTTGGCTGCTGGGTCGAAGTTGGCGTGGGTGGCCTTGTCATCCACGAGTTCGATCGCACCTATCAGCCCGATACCCCGCACTTCGCCAACCAGCTCATGGTCGGCAAAGCGCCGGCGCAGCTCCTTCTGCAGGTGGGTACCGACGGTGCGGGCGTGCTCGACAATATTCAGCTCGTCGTAGAGTTTTAGCGTCTCGATAGCGACGGCTGCCGGCACTGGATGCCCGGAGTAGGTGTAGCCGTGGCCGAACGTGCCGATCCTGTGGCTCTCCTCCGCAATTGAGCGGAACACCTGATCGCTGACCATCACGGCGGAGATAGGCAGGTAGCTGGCCGACAGCGCCTAGGCGCTGGTGATGATGTCGGGCTGCAACCCCAAGGTCTGCGTGCCCCAATAATGGCCCGTGCGTCCGAAGCCGCAGATCACCTCGTCGGCTACTAGAAGGATTTCATACTTCCGCAACACGGCCTGGATCTTCTCGAAGTAGCCCCGCGGCGGCAGGATCACGCCGCCGGCACCCATGATCGGCTCCGCCCACATCGCTGCTACCGTTTCCGGGCCTTCAGCAAGGATCAGCTTCTCCAACTCGGAAGCGCATCGCGTGGCGAACCCTTCCTCCGTTTCGCCGTTCATGGCCTCGTGGTAGTGATGCGGCGTCATCGTGTGGACGAAGCCCGGTAACGGCAGATCGAACGAGCGATGGTTGTTTGGTAGGCCGGTGATGGACGCCGCCGCCAGGGTGATGCCGTGGTAGCCCTTGATGCGGCCGATGACCTTCTTCTTCGCTGGACGGCCTAGGGCATTGTTGTAATACCAAGCCATTTTAATGGCGGTGTCATTCGCCTCCGAACCGGAGTTGGCAAAAATCACACGCGCCATCGGCACCGGGGCCCGCTCGATCAGCATCTCCGACAGTTCGATCAGCGGCTCATGTGACTTGGCATTGAACGCATGGTAGAAGGGCAGCTTGCGCATCTGGTTGGTCGCGGCCTGAACCAGACGCTCGTTATCGAAGCCTAACGCGGCACTCCATAGCCCCGCCACGCTTTCGATGTATTCCTTGCCATCCTCGTCCCACACGCGAACGCCTTTGCCTCGCGTGATGACCAAGGGACCGATTTTCTCGTGCGCCACCAAGTCTGTGAAGGGGTGCAGCGTGTAGGCAACGTCGCGTGCGGCGGCAGAGTTAGGACGTAAAGCCATATCTGGGCTCCCCGAAATTAAGTGTTGACACGGTAGCGCAACATTACGGTAAAACCTTTTACCACGGAAAGGAAGCGGCTGTCGATGTTCAACCTATCTCGCCGCCAAGCGGCGGCCGTGCTGACCGGGTCCGTATTGCCGTTTGCCGTTCCATCCACAGCGCGGGCAGCAGACCGATTGCTTCGCCTCGGACTCGGCGCCAGCCCTGACCATCTCGATCCAATGCTCACCACCATCGGCGACCAGTACGTCTATACGAACCTCGTCTTCAACGGTTTGACGCGAATGGACGAGGAGCAGAGGGTCCAGTCCGATCTCGCCGAAAAATGGACGTTCAGCGATGATCTGAAGACCTGGACGTTCACCCTGCGCCAGGGCATCAAGTTCCACGACGGCACCATGATGAGCGCGGCCGATGTGGTCGCCGTGTTCCGCCGCCTGCTCGATCCGGCGACAGCAGCGCCTTCGGCAAGCAACTTCGACATGATTACTGCCGTGCACGCGCCCGATGAGGGCACGGTCGTGTTCCAGCTCGCCTTTTCCTATGGTGCATTTGCCGATCTGCTGTCGGACCGCCAAGTCAAAATCGTGCCGCGTGGCAAGGTTGCGCAACAGGCGACGCAGCCCGTTGGGACTGGCCCGTTTCAATTCATATCGTACACCCCAAACGACCGCATGGTCCTAACGAAGAACCCGAATTACTTCGAGGCTGGCTTGCCCAAGCTGGCCGGGGTTGAGTTGATTATCATACCTGAGGTTAGTTCAAAGATTGCCGCCCTCCGGTCAGGCGAATTGGACATCATTTGGGACTTGCCGCTAGACCAGGTGAAAGTTCTGTCGCCTGACAAGACGCTCCGGGTCGAGAGCGTGCCGAGCGGCGCGTGGGATGCGGCGGTGACGAACAACCGGATCAAGCCTTTCAACGATCCCCGGGTGCGCCTCGCATTGCAGATGGCCGTCGCCAAGCAGGATGTCGTCGATCTGGTTTTGTTCGGGCAGGGG
>CALMVH010000164.1:0-2001 GCA_937873165.1 uncultured Rhodospirillales bacterium | reverse complement strand
CCCAATTCCATTCACGCACCCGTTCTACGCGCATGATGTCAAGATTTTGGAGGCGGACCCGGCCGCCGCCAGGAAACTCCTCGCCGAAGCGGGCTATCCAAACGGGATCAAGCTCCCGATCATCGTCCCAGTCGGCCGACCTGTTCGAGAGCGGTTGGGCGTCGCGCTGCAACAGCTGCTGCAGCCGGCGGGCTTCGTTCTTCAGGTTCAACGCGTGCCGTACAGCGCCTACCCGACCGAGGTGTCGGACAAGGCGCCGTTCTACATCGAAGGCTTTTTTGGCCGCGCGACGGTCGATGCGAGCACCTATCCCTTCCTGCACAGCAAGGGCACCTGGAACAACCGACTTTGGCACTACGACAATCCCAAGGTCGATGCGGCTCTGGCCGCAGCCCGTCTGTCTGGCGATCCTGCCGTGCAGAAGGCGCAGTACGTGGCCATGCAACAGGCACTCAACGACGACCCGGCAATCTTCTTCGCTTACTCCACCAATTTTGCCTGCGCCTACAGATCCGGCGTGCAAAACGTGAAGACGCATCCAATGCGGTGGTTCGATCTGCGTTACGGCACAGTGAGCTGAGCCGCCGTGGCAAGCTTCTTGATAAAGCGCCTGCTCGGGATACTCTGCGTACTCGCAGCGACCTCCGTGCTAGTATTCGGCATCATTCACGTGCTACCCGGCAACGTTGCTTACACCATTCTGGGAGAGTTCGCGACGCCAGCCGCTGTTGCGACCTTGGAAGCCAGGCTCGGTCTCAACGACCCGTTGTGGCTGCAATACTGGCACTGGTTGTCCGACTTGCTGCAAGGCGACTTCGGCCAGTCCCTTGCAATGGACCGACCTGCCGCCCCGCTGATCGCGGAGGCGCTCGGCCGATCGGCAGTTCTTGCCGGCCTGTCCTTCTCCTTAGTCGTTGTCCTCGGCATCGCATCGGGCATGTTAACCGCAGTGCGCGCGGGTCAGACGATGGACCATGTGCTGACGGTTCTACAATTGGTGTTCATCGCCATCCCGGAGTTCTTTTGGGCCGTCCTTGGCGTTCTTGTGTTCTCCTCGACCCTGCGGTGGCTGCCCGCGACAGGCTACGCGCCCATGTCGGATGGGTTCGTGCCCTGGGTAACCCATCTCGTGCTGCCCGTTCTCCTGCTTGCCATGGGGTTGATTGCGCATGTGTCGCGCCTGACGCGGGCGGCCATGCTGGAAACCCTGCGAAGCCGATACGTCCTGATGGCACGCGCCAAGGGACTGCGGGAAAGCCGCGTGTTGTGGCGACATGCGGCCCCCAACGCCATGCTGCCAGCCATCACCATCCTTGCCATCGACTTCGGGCTGCTGATCGGGGGCGTCGTTGTGGTCGAGACGGTATTCGCCTATCCCGGCTTGGGCCGGCTGCTGGTGTTCGCCATCGAGCGCCATGACCTGCCCCTGCTTCAGGCGGGGATGCGGGTGATGGCGGCCAGCTTTGCGGCTGCAAACCTCATGGCCGACATGGCGTACGCGCTGCTGAACCCGCGCATCCGTCACACGGTGGCGGCATGAGGGCGACCTGGATCGGCATGGCGGCCCTGGCTCTCATCGTCGTCGTGGCCGTGGTCGGCACGTGGGTTACGCCCTATGATCCGACAGCGCTAGCGGTGCGGTCGCGTTTCATGCCGCCCAGCGCCGGGCACCTGTTCGGCACGGACGAGTTCGGGCGGGACGTGCTGTCGCGCGTGCTAGCGGGCGCCCACCTGTCTCTGGTAATTGGTTTCGGTGCGATGCTGTTGAGCCTGGTGGCCGGGTTGCCACTCGGCTTGTTTACGGCATGGAGTCGCGGCTGGGGCGGGGCGTTGGTCCTGCGTGCCGCCGACCTTTTGCTTTCGCTGCCGCCGATCATGCTCGGCCTGTTGATCCTGGCCGTGACGCCGCCCAGCCTCCTCAAGACGACGATCGCCGTCGGCCTAGTGTACATTCCGATCATGCTGCGGCTGGTCAGGTCCGTGGCATTTGGCCTGTTGCAG
>CALMVH010000163.1:6343-15728 GCA_937873165.1 uncultured Rhodospirillales bacterium | reverse complement strand
GCCTCCCCAAGATCGGCCCGCCACTTGCCGCCCTTCTTGAAGAGATCACGCAGGGTCAGGAAGGCAATCTTGCGCCGCAGAATTGCGATAACGCGATTGTTGAAACGGGTATCCGGGCGTTCCATCGGGATCGTCTGGCGGATCAGGGTATGCGACAGCAACCGGCCCATTGTTTGCGTGAAGTGCCCTGGCGCGTCCCAACCGAGATGATCGAAGTAGATGTTGACCCCGCGCCCGCATTCCACCATGACCCGCGGCGAAAAGCATACACGCGTGGCGGCGCGCGCCAGGGCCAGATAGAACAGCATATCCTCGCCGGATGTCTTCAAGGCCTGTTCGAACATCAATTCTGGCGCGCAGGCTCGGCGGTACAGCGTTGTCGAAGCCTGCCCCGGAAAGTCTTTTAGGATGAGCGTAAACGCCTCGGCAGGGCTGATGTCGATCAATACCGCATTGCGGTGGCGCTCGATGATAGGCGCGGTCAGGTTCAGGCTTTCGCGGAACTGCGAAGGATGATGCCCCGGCCGGGCATTGTCGCAGAAGTAGAAATCCCTGCCCTGTTCCAGCGCCCCGACCGCCTGCGCAAGATGGTCGTCGTGCCAAACGTCGTCCGAATCAAGAAATGCAATATACCGGGTCGCCTCGTCCAGTTCCCTCAAGCCGGTGTTGCGCGCGGCCGCGACGCCCCCGTTCGGTCGAGTTATGATAGCGAGGTCGAACGATGAACCGACGGCAAGGCCGCTTACCTCGGCATGCGCGGGCATGGGCGAGCCATCGTCCACGATCACGATATGCACGGCAGTACCCGGGGGCACTGACTGCCGCAGGACGGAGTCGAGCGCCCTGCGCAGGATACCGGCCTCGCGCTGGAAGTAGGGTATGACGACCGAGATCTTTATCCCGGAACTTGTGCTCGGGGGCAGGCCCGCTTCGACGATGGGGCTGTTCATGCATTTCCTTTCTGCCGGCGTAGGACAAATCGGATTTCGCCCATGTCGGCGAGAAGACGATCCTTGAACACCAGCGACAGAATGGCCGCGTATAGCAGCGCGCCGGCGGCGACGCAGATCATGAATTCGGCAAGGCGCGGCAGTGTATCCGGCAAGGATCGTTCCAGACCAACGATGGCCGCGCCCATCACGAGCGATGCGGCAATGGGGCTGCCGATAGCCTGCACAACCTCGCGGGCCCGGATGCCGCACTGCCGCGCGATCACGCGCATGGCGATCACCGGAAAGGTCAGCGCCGTCAGCGAAACGCCAATCGCGACCGCGTCTGCTCCCAAGGCAACGCCCCCAAGGATCGCGAGGATGGTGGCGATGGAGGAAACCAGTTCCGCCTTCAGAAGCGTGTCGGATCGGCCGAGGCCGTTGAGGACTCCTGCCATGGCCGCTCCCACGGTTTGGCACAATCCAAGGGGCACCAGCAGGACGATCAGCCATGCCGATGGCATCCACTCCGGCCCCATGATCAAGGGGATCGACAGGCTGGCCGTAGCCGCCAGCCCCACAACGGCCGGCATGCACAACAGCATGATCCCGCGCAGCACGGTCAGGAACTGGGGCTTGGGCGAAACGCCCGACCTGACCGCCTCGCTGGTGCCGGCGAACAGGGTGAAGTAGACGGAGCCGGACACCACCATCTGGGGCATGCCGACGATCTGGAACGCCAAGGCGTAGAAACCCAGCACCTGGGTTCCCATAAACCGGCCGATCAGCACGTTGTCGATGTTGCGCGCCAGAAAGGCAATGATCCCGGACGCCGTCAGCCGCGAACCGAACTGCATGTTTTCCTTCAGGACCGACCAGCGGAACGTCAGCGCGGGTACGAACCGGGCGCCCATGGACACGACGATCAGCTTGCAGACCCACAAGCCGATCTGCTGCGCGACCAGGCTCCACGCGCCCCAATGCAGCGCGATACCGAGACCGACGCCTGCCAGGCTGCCGGCAATGGAGGCCAGATCGCTGGCGGCGATCCAGTGATACCGCTTGTCCCGCAACAGACAGGCTGCGGGCACGATGTTCAGCGACGCCAGAAGCATGATGCTGGACATGCCTATGAGCAGGCCAGGGAACATCGGCTCCTGCAGGTAGGCTCCCAGCGGGCGGGCCACAGCCGCGAAGCCCGCCATGAAGACCAGGCTGAGACAAGCCGAAAAGCAGAACACGGTGCCCTTCAGCGCCGGGGTGACCACGGCGGTGCGCACGATGCACGCCCCGAGCCCAGACTCGGCGATCATCATCGAAAAGAAGACAAAAGGGGCGACAAGTGCCATCTGCCCATACACATGCGGACCAAGCACCCTGCCGATCACCGGCAGAACCGCGACCTGCACGATCACGCGCAGTCCGCTGGCCAGAGCGATGGTGGCAGCCCCTAGGAAACGTGTTTTCAAGTCGAGTAACTTTGCTCAGGTGTCCGCACAAAAGTGATCGCCGTACCAATAATCCGCCTACCGTCAATATTTGCTGAAAACCTACACCGCACTCATATGGCCGCCACATTCCACATATATATGGCGCGGAATGCAGGAAGACTGTATACGAATGTCAGCAGATGATTGGCGAGTCATGTTTCGATCCTCCTCCAGCGTTGCCATCGTAATCGCCGCCTACAATGCGCAGGCGACCATTGCGCGTGCCGTAGCGTCGGCGCTGGCCGAAGATGATGTGGCGGAAGTTGTCGTTGTCGACGATGCCTCCACCGACGAGACGGTCAGCCGGGCACGCGCGCTGGACGATGGCTCCGGTCGGTTGCGGGTCCTGCGCCAGCCCGGAAATAAAGGGCCGTCCGCTGCTCGGAACCGGGCGATCCGCGAAAGTAAGGCGCCCTGGATCGGTATCCTTGACGCTGACGATTTTTTTCTGCCGGGCCGCATCGCGGGTATGCTTCGGTTCAGCCAAGATTTCGACCTGGTGGCGGACGACATGTGGCAGGTTGCGGAAAACGCCGTCGATGGCGCCCGGCGAAGCTTCCTTGGTAAGGCCGTGGTTCAGCCGGTACAGGTGGACTTCCGCGACTTCGTGCTGTCGAACGTGACGCGCCGCGGCCGTCAACGTGCCGAACTCGGTTTCATCAAGCCGCTCATGCGGCGCGACTTCCTGACCAGCCGTCAGCTCGGCTACCAGGAACACATGCGTTTGGGCGAAGATTTCGAACTATACGCCCGTGCCCTGGCGCGTGGCGGACGGCTCTGCCTGGTGCCGATCCAGGGTTATGTATCGGTGGTGCGAGCCAACTCCCTGAGCGGGAGGCATTCCGAGGCCGATCTTCAATGTTTGCGGGACAGTGCGCACGCCTTGCGGTTCGAACCGGGTCTCGGCCTCGGGAACAGGATGGCGCTCCGCCGGCATCACCTCAGTGTCGACTGCCGTCTGCAATGGCGTCTTCTGATCAGGGCCGTGAAAGACAGGAACGCAAGAGCCTTGATTGCCACTTTCCTGCGGCCGTGGCCGGTTCCCGCGTACCTGCTTCGGCAGCTGATGAACGAACTTTATCTGCAAAGCCGTGGCAGGCGGATGAAGCCGGTTGAGATGGTCGCGAACAGCCTGTGATCCATTCCACCAGCGCAAGCGGGTTCGGATCAATGCCCTGTTTATCTTCTGTAAAATGTTGACGAGCGGGAACTTATAGCGTATCACATAAATCACCCGCAGTTTGCCTTCTACACGGTCGCATGGCCTTGGCGAAGGCAGGTGGGCCATCGTTCCTCACCGGCAGATCAGGTAAGCCTCCTGCAGTTCCGTCAGTGACTATCACCCGTTTATAAGCAAGGATCGGCTATGGGTTGTCCGGAGCGCATGTTTGAAATGGTGATCGTGGGGGGCGGACCCGCTGGCATGGCCCCTCTGCTCGCCGCGCATCGCGACGGCAAGCTCAACCCGCTTCTCGCCCGTGGCGTGGCGATCATCGAACAAGCCGGCACGCTCGGAAGCGGATCTCTTGGCAACTACGCGATCAATTCCGATAGCAGCGGTCGCAGCTTTGCGGACTGCCTTTTGGGTCCTGAAGAAACCGAGCTTACCCGGCTGACCGATCATCCCCTTACCAGACAGATCGCCGGGGCCGGTGACGATACAGTTCCCTTGGCCGAGGCTGGACGCTTCCTGGGGCTTGTGGGCGAAGCCCTGCAACGGATAATCTGTCAGCATTCCGCCAGTGCCGTGATGACCGGCCATAGCGTCGACTGGGCGCGGCGGGCTGAAGGCGGGTGGCACCTGCACGTGAACGACTTGGCCACGGGTCAGCAGAAGATCATCCGAACGCGCACCCTTGTGGTCGCCACCGGCGCGCATCAGCCGTCGGACCGGCTGGCGGCGGAAACCATCAATGGATTGAATCTTCAGGAACGCTGCGGCGATCGCCTGATGCAGTCGGGCGATGTGCTGACCCCGGCCGGCCTTGCGCGTGTCGCCGGCATGCTGACCGGCAAAACCTCCCCGCGGGTGGCGATCGTCGGCGGTTCCACAAGCGCCGCCGCAGTGGCGCATGCCTTGCTGAACAGGCTTCCGGATGTCGCATTCGGCAGCGAAGGCATATCCCTGCTTCACCGCCGCCCATTGCGGATCTATTACACCGACCGTGCTTCGGCCGAATCCGACGGCTATACTGAATGGACCGAGGACGATGTATGCCCGGTGAGCGGACGGGTATTCCGTTTCGCGGGCTTCCGGCTGGATTCGCGCGAACTGGTCATGCAGGCGCGCGGCATCGGCGGACGATCTCCCGAACCACGCCTGCGCTTGCACGACCTAAGCACGGGCGAGTCCGATGTGACGGGCGTCCTCGACGGTGCCGATGTGGTCATCGCGGCCTTGGGTTACCGCCCGAAGGCCTTGCCCATGTTCGACCATAACGGCGCGAAGATCAGGCTGATGGCGCACACGGGTCCCCAGGCGGCGATGGTCGACCGGAAGTGCCGGGTTATGGACGAAAACAACCTGCCGGTTGGCGACCTGTACGGTATCGGACTGGCGGCAGGCTTCCTGCCCAGCGGTCCGCTGGGCGGCGAACCAAGCTTCCGTGGGCAGGCCAATGGGCTGTGGCTATGGCAGCACGACGTCGGATTGCTGATTGTCGACGCCGTTTCCCAGGACTGGATCCAACAAAAGGCAATCCCAGCCAGACGGCTCGCGAACACGCCTCCCGTCATTGTTCCGTTCACTCGCCCTGCGCCCCCGAGGCTCAGCGAAGCCCGCGAGCGGCTGCGCGAGATCGAGGACAGGGCCGTTTTCAGCAATTTCGGGCCGGTTAACACAACTTTCGAACAGGACATGCTGGCCTACGCCTTCGCGGGCGAAGGGGCGTGCATGACCGTGTGCAATGCCACTATCGGGCTGATGCTGGCTGTCCAGCAGGCGATTGGAGATCGCCCCAAACGCCAGCGCTACGCGCTTATGCCATCCTTCACGTTCGCCGCGACGGCCCATGCCGCCCTGTGGTGCGGCCTCACACCGTTGTTCTGCGATGTCGACCCCGTGACATGGGCGCCCTGCCCCGCCGACGAAGAGCGCCTGCTGGCGCAGTACGGCGATGACATCGCGGTGGTCATGCCCTATGCGACCTTCGGCTACGACATCGACCTGAAACGCTACGAGGGTATAACCCAGCGCTACCACGTACCGGTGGTCGTCGATGCCGCGGCGTCCCTGGGCACATTCTCGGAGAATGGGCGTGGTTTCGGCGCCGGCTTCACAGGGCTGATCGTCTTTTCAATGCATGCGACCAAATCGTTTGCCAGCGGCGAAGCCGGGCTGGTGTACAGCGCCGACAAGGCCCGGATTCGCGAACTGCGCCAGATGAGCAATTTCGGCTTTGGCCAGCCTCGCAGCGCCACCATGGCAGGCCTGAATGGCAAGCTGACCGAAGTGGGCGCGCTTTTGGCCCATCTCCGGCTTCCAGAGTACGAAGCCATTACCGCCCGCCGGGCCGAAGTCGCGGCTTGGTATCGCAAGGCGCTTCCCGAACTGACCTACCAGCCCTGCCTGCCGGGCCGCCAGGCCCACCAGTTCGCGGCGGGCTTGCTGCCACTGGGGCTTGCGGCGCACCGGGCGCAGATATCGGCTGGCCTGACCGCCGAGGGCATCGGCCCCGCCACATACTTCAGCCCTCATCTCGCGCAACAGGAATACTTCACCAAGCATGCTGTCTTTGGCAACCTGCCTGTGACCGACAACATCGCCGGGCGCATGCTAAGCCTGCCCTTGTTCGACTCGATCACGGCGGAAGAGCTTGCCCAGGTTGCCGCAGCGGTCCGGCGCCAGATCGCCCGGTTCGCCCAGCCGGCATTCCGCCCGGTGACGAAGCGCGCGATCCGCCCTGTCACGCAGGTCCCGGTCATGACCATAATACCCGCAGCCGAAGCGAGGTATGTCTCAAACAATCAGGCGCCATGACCTCTTCATACGCAGTTGTCTTCAAGACCTATTCCTGGGACGGGTTCGTGGAACGCCAGGCGCGCCGATGCCAGGCAGCCGCCGGTTCCGGCGACTTCTACATCTCCATAGACGAGACGAACGGCACGGTGGGGCCCGTTCCGTTCGACCGAGTCGTGCGCACCAACAATGCAGACTTGATCGCCCTAGGATTTGCGGACCGGTACGAGAAGCGCGCGTTATTGTGGTGGAACCCCGACTACGTGCATTACCAGTTCCAGGAACTCTACCCTAAGTATGACTATTACGTGTTTGTCGAGTACGACGCCGCCATTCAGGGCGATCTCGACTCGATCGTCGATCGCGTCGCGGCCCTGAACGCCGATTTCGTGGCTCTGCCGCTCGATACGAGCAGCGACAAATATTTCTGGACGCTTCCGCACAGGCAGGTCTATTCGCTGGAGGAGATCAAGGCGGCCCTGATGTGTATTTCGATCTACTCGCCGCGCGCCCTCAAGATGCTGGCGGAACGGCGGCGGAGCATGGCAGCGGACAGCCAGACCCGATACTGGCCGATCGGAGAAGTTTATCTTGCCACCGAGATCGGACGCGCAGGATACAACGCGCATTCGCTGGAGGAATTCGGCGACACAAGCCGCTACTTATGGTTTCCGCCAATACTCGAGGACGATATTCCGAAATCCACCGCGTCTGCCTTTCTGCACCCGATACTGGACAAGAAACGCTTCATCCAGTCGGTAATCAATAACAACATGTATTTTCGCAGCTTTCTATACTGGAAAAGCTCGATGTACCAGAAGCTCGCGCGCTTTCCCAAGCGGGATTATTATCCGTATCTCCCCGCAGCCGCGCGGCTGCGGGTCAAGGTAAGCCTGCAGGAGAAACGGAAGCGTTTCTGGCTGCACGCCACATTGTCGCGTTAGCATCCGAAGCTAACCCGAATCTTCAGCTACCCGGTATACTGCCGTTTGTTCTCCATCAACGCTGGCCTCCTGCGAAATGACGTGTATGGTGGAGCACTTATTATAGGGAACTGCTGCCATGACCGACATCCTCGATAGGCAAGACAAGCCTCACTGGAGGGGCGATGCTCGCCCCATGCGGCACAGGCGCCCCTTGTCGTGGGAGGCAATCGTCGCGGGCGTTCTCATGGCGCTTTCCGTACAAGTTGTTCTCGGACTTTTTGGCACCGCCATTGGACTTTCGACTGTAAACGTGGCGAACCCCGACGCCGCGCCGACAGCACACTCGGCCGGCGTTGGTTCCGCCATGTGGGGCGCTGTCAGCATCGTCGTGGCTCTGTTCTACGGCGGCTTTATCGCGGCACGCCTGTCCATGTCGCCATGCCGCCACGAAGGTGTTCTCCGCGGGCTGGTTGTATGGGCTGCCGCCACCATAACGATTGTCTGCCTGCTATCCAGTTCGCTGGGCGGATTGCTTAGCGGCGCGGCTCACGTCATGAAGGGCGCGACCAGTACTGTGTCGGCAGGCGCTCGAGTAGCGGCGTCTGGCCAACTGCCGGACCTTGCGAACCGCGGCGGTGACGCATTGAACAGGCAAGCCGACGATCTGATCCGGGACAGTGGCACCACGGCAACCCCGACAACTCCCGACCAGGCCAAGGCAGACATGGTGGTTCAGTTTGGGATTCTGACGGGCGATGGCATGGACGCAGCCGCGGCCAGGCAACGCCTGGTGACCGATCTGGAAACGCAGGGCATTGCTCCCGCCGAGGCCCAGGCCCGGGTCGCCGGTTGGGAAGCCAAGATGCAGGTGGAAAAGCAGAAAGCCAAGGTTGCGGCCGACAAGGTCGCTCACGATACTGCAAAGGCGGCGGCCGCTGCCGGCGTGCTGCTGGTGTTGAGCGCACTGACGGCGGCCATCGGCGGCGCATTGGGCGCCTCGCATATCCAGGCCCGCCGCAAGCACGAAAATGGAGATCACAGGGATGGAGTTCGGTCATGAAGTACATGCTATTCTGGGCACTGGGTGTTCCCCTGCCCATCCTGCTGATCATCTACCTGTTCGTCCACTGATCAACCGCACTGCCGCCCGGTGTCACCACAGGCTGCAGTTAAAGGCTATCGAAATTCGCGTGTCTTCGCCCTGGTAGGCCGTCACCGAATGCGGTAGCCATGACGGGAATATGATCAGGAGGCCGGTCTTCGGATAGATGCGCTCGGCCAGCCCGGCATTGACGCAGCCTTCGAAGGTCATTTTGACATTGGGCGCGTACATCAACGGCCCGGGTCCCCTCGGGTCGGAAAACTCGATGGCGCCGCCCAAATGATCCTTGCCATCGATGCCGCCGTCGTCGACGTAAAAGGTACCCGACCAATAGGAACCCGGATGGATGTGGGCCTTGTTGCCGTTGCCTTTGCGGTTGACGTTTGCCCACGCCTGGAACTTCCAGTCGAGGGGACGGCGCGACAGCGTACCATCTTCCATGACGGCGGTGGCGTTGCCAAGAAGTGCCGCCACGCCCGCCATCAGGGTTGATCCCGCTTCGCCGGACCATTGGAGGAAATCATCCGCCGACTGCCATCCGCCATCGTTGCTGCGGGTGACACCGCCAGACTCGTCATGGCGCCGCAGTATCGTCTCGCGCAGGCGCGGAACCACCGGCGAGTCATCCTGCACCTCGGTCATGAGAAGCGGGGTCGGGAACAACGATTTGACTTGCATGACGGCCCTTCTGAAGCATGGTGACCTCAAACAAGAGCGCACTGTATGATAGTAGGACCGACTTTAACAGATGTCACCAAGGCCATGGTCGGAGCCTTGGTGGGTGCGACAGGGATTGAACCTGTGACCCCTACCGTGTGAAGGTAATGCTCTACCGCTGAGCTACGCACCCGTTGGAAATTGTTTAGCGAACGCCGCGCCGCAGCGCAAGCCGCTTACTGGCACTGGAAGGTGACGTTTACCTCGCGCTCGACGTTTTCCAGTTGCTTCTCATCGGTGATTTTTGCCGTCTTGCCCATGCC
>CALMVH010000163.1:0-6333 GCA_937873165.1 uncultured Rhodospirillales bacterium | reverse complement strand
GGCACAGTATTTCTGCGCATCCTGCCCCGCGTCGGCTTTCAGCGTGTCGAATGACTCCACGCCATGTCCCCGCGCGCTGGTGCGATAGATGTCGTGCCCAAGCGACGTCACATCGGGCGCGCACGAGGCCGCAGCCAGGCACAGCACGGCCAGTCCAGCTCTCGGCCGATGCGCAAAGACAGATATGATCGACTTCATCGTACCGAACTCCGGCTTCACGTCAGAACGGGATTTCATCGTCCAGGTCATGGCTGGACGGGGTTGGGCTGTAGACCATCTCAGGTGCGGGCCTTGGACCGCCCGACTGGGGAGACACGTATTCGCGGCTGATGCCGGGATCGTCGTAGGATTGGCTGCTGCCACCATAGCTGCCCTGGCTACCGCCTTCGCCGCCCCGGCCCTCCAGCATGGTAAGCTCACCCCTATACTGCTTCAGCACGATCTCGGTTGTGTACTTCTCCTGGCCGGAGTTGTCGGTCCATTTGCGGGTTTCCAATGCGCCCTCGATGTAGACCTTCGAGCCCTTGCGCAGGTACTTCTCGGCGATCTGCGACAGGTTGTCGTTGAAGATCACGACGCGATGCCACTCAGTCTTTTCCTTGCGCTCGCCCGTGGACTTGTCCTTCCAGTTCTCGGACGTCGCGACCGTCAGGTTGCACACCCGGCCGCCATTCTGCATCGACCGCAGTTCCGGATCCTTGCCAAGATTGCCGACCAGAATGACCTTGTTGACGCTGCCTGCCACGGGATGTCTCTCTCTTGAAGTCTTCGGTAACTCTACCGGCAGAAAACAGGAAGAGCAATTACCCGATTGCAGGCTGCGCCGCCCTCAAGGTGGCGTTCGCCAATCCCACTTATACAAACGCGGTCGGTCACGGCGTCCGCAGCTCGACCGATGGCCTCCGGACGCCCGCCTGTGTTCGAAGCGCAGTACGTTGCGAGTCGTGAGGCGCACCAGCATTATGTTTGAATACGGCCGTTGGGGAAGCGGCTACTGTCGTCCAAAGCCCCAGAGCGCTTGCACTACTCTGATCCGACGCCATCATAGGCAGGATAACCTGCTCAACAGCGTCCCGGACCGTCAGGTTTCGTCTGGGATCGCCGAAATGAGTGTCCAACGTGCGTGGGCTAATTTCCACGGCAGCCAACGCCGCCACGGTACGCAGGCCCGCTGCCCGTGGATTGCTGATTACCGGCACCCCTAGGGTTTCCAGCCGGATTTCCGCCTCGCTGAGCGCCGATTCCGAGCGCGTAAGCGTTTGCAGCCAGCCCGCGATGGCGGGAACGGCCTCTCGTGAAACATCGAGATCCCGCACCTCCAGCAGAAGGTCCGACAGGCCGAGATTACCCGATCTCGCCGCGCGCTGATCGATGATGGGTTTGATCCGGCACACATTCCACGAAGCGCTCGCCGCATGCATGAGATTGCCTACATTGCGCGCTTCGGGCTCAAGCTCGCGGAACGTCATGGGCCGAGGCAGCGCCGCATCGTGCCCTCCTCGATCCAGCATAGTCAGGATCTGGTTGCTCTGCACGGCAGCGACATAGCGGTCGGCAAAATCATTTCCGTCTTCGGCGGTAAAAACGTAAGGCGCCACCAAGCCTCGGGCACCCATCATGCGGCGCAGTCTGAGCCCGTCATGCACACCGTTCTCCCGCGTGCGGTTTTCCAGTGCCGCATAGTAGACGGGCATCATTGCCGCATGAACCTTCGCGTACCGATGCATCTGGCCGGCATCGGCGACAGAATGGGTGTAGTGGATCGAAGTCGTGCTGGCGCCCCAATCGCTGATATTCGTCCATCCGTGCGTTTTGCAAGCGTCGACGATCTCGCGCACGCGCCTGACTTTACCCGTCTCGGGGTCGGTCCGGCTGACCAAATTCGCAGCCAGTTGCCCGACAGGAAAACCCGGCAGGTCCGAACTGGGCTGCACCTGCAATCCATGGGCAGCCGCATGCTCGGTCACCTGCCCGAGGACCCCCAGCAGGTCCTTTGTCAGCAACACCGCATCGCGGTGGACTCCTGACTTCAGTTCGATCATATGCGCTCCGGGCTCGACGGAAATACGATCGCCGAGGCTCTGGCGCACGGACTTGTAGAACTTGTCATGGGTTTGCGGCGTCGGAAGAGAGCGATCCCTGTTCAACAGGAAAAGCTCCATCTCCATGCCTGCGGTCACGGGAGAGTCACTCCGGTAGCTCTTGATCGCGCGCGCCAGTTCCTCGCCTGTTGCCGGAATCTGGGAAGGGCTGATGTGGGTCACTCTCGTGTTACCTCGTTGGCCGACGGCTGTTGGTACAGGGATAATTTATTAGTAGGTTTGTATCTATCCTCGACACCATCATGGCAATACGATGTTTACGCAGGCAGTTCAGGAGGCCGAGTCCCACCTTACCTTTCCGGCGCCTTACGAGGTGCAGAACGCCGGTGGGCAATATCCGGCTGTATGCCTGGTCGAGCATGCGCGCAACCTTATGCCCGGTGAGTTCGGCAGGCTGGGACTCTCAGCGACAGAACAGCAGCAGCACATTGCGTGGGATATCGGCATCGAAAGCGTAACCCGGTGCCTGAGCGACCAGCTCGGTGTTCCCTCCCTCTATTGCCTGTATTCACGATTGATCATCGATGTGAACCGGCCCCTTGGTCATCCCGAACTGATTCTGGAGGAAAGCGACGGAGTATGCATTCCGGGCAACCGCGCCTTGCCGCAGGCACAGCGCGACGTGCGGCAACACGAAATCTATGATGCCTACCATTTGGCAGCCAATGCCCTGGTCCAGGCCAGGCTGGACGTCGGCGTAACGCCACTGGTAATCGGAATGCATAGCTGCACCCCCCGCCTCAAGAACGGCAATCCCCGACCATGGCATATAGGACTCAGCACATACGACAGCGATGCCGTCATGACCGAAATGGCGTCGTTGTTAAAAGCCGAAGGGCTGGATGTCGGATTGCACGAACCTTACGACATGCGCAAATACGATGGTGTAAGCTTGGATACCCATGGCCGCGCCCGAGGATTGCACCAGGTGTTGATCGAAATCCGACAGGACCTGATCGGAGATGCAACAGGCGCGCTGGAATGGGCAAAGAGGCTGGAGCGCATGCTGCGGCGACTGCAGGATCGAACGCCAAGCTGAATAGTTACACTCCAACTTTTCAGGCTGGCGCATACTCCTGCGGGGAAACGTCCCTATATCCGCTGTAACATCGACCTGACCGGACCTTCATGGAAACCAAGTGGCTGACCGTTCGCGGCGCGCGCGAGCATAATCTGAAGAACATCGACGTGGAGATGCCGCGCGACAGCCTGGTGGTAATCACCGGACTGTCGGGATCGGGTAAATCGTCGCTGGCGTTCGACACCATCTACGCCGAGGGCCAGCGCCGTTACGTGGAAAGCCTGTCGGCCTATGCGCGGCAGTTCCTGGAGTTGATGCAAAAGCCGGACGTGGACTCCATTGATGGCCTGTCGCCCGCGATCTCGATCGAGCAGAAGACGACATCCAAGAACCCGCGCTCGACAGTCGGCACGGTGACGGAGATCTACGACTACATGCGGCTGTTGTTCGCGCGCGTGGGAATTCCGTATTCGCCCGCGACCGGCTTGCCGATCGAAAGCCAGACTTCCAGCCAGATGGTCGACCGCATTGCCGCCATGCCGGAGGGCACGCGGCTGATGATCCTGGCGCCCATGATCCGCGGCCGCAAGGGCGAGTACCGCAAGGAATTGCAGGAACTGCGCAAGCGCGGCTTCCAGCGCGTCAAGATCGACGGCAAGATGTACGAGATCGACGAGGCCCCTGCCCTCAACAAAAAGCTGAAGCACGATCTGGAAGTGGTTGTGGACCGCATCGTGGTGAAGCCCGACCTCGGCAACCGGCTGGCGGACTCCGTTGAAACCGCCTTGGCGCTGGCCGACGGCATTATCTATGCCGAGAACGTCGATACCGGCGAACAGACCACGTTTTCGTCCAAGTTCGCCTGCCCTGTCTCCGGCTTCACCATTCCGGAGATCGAGCCGCGCTTGTTTTCGTTCAACAATCCGTTCGGCGCCTGCCCGGTTTGCGACGGGCTCGGCACGAAGATGTTTTTCGATCCCGACCTGGTGGTGCCCGATCCTGAAAAGAGCCTACGCGAGGGCGCGGTCGCGCCGTGGGCCAGTTCCACCTCGTCGTATTTCCGGCAAACGCTCGAAGGCATAGCCCGGCATTTCAAGGCCAGCATGCATATGCCCTGGGAGGAACTGCCGGAGAGGGTCCGAGGCGTGGTCCTGAACGGGTCGGAGGAGCCGATCAAGATCCACTACGAGGATGGCCTACGCGAATACGACACGAACAAGCCGTTCGAGGGCATCCTCGTCAACCTGGAACGCCGCTACCGCGAAACCGACAGCGCATGGATGCGCGAGGAACTGTCGCGCTACCAGTCCGCCCACCCGTGCGAGGGCTGCGGCGGCGCGCGGCTGAAGCCGGAGGCGCTGGCGGTCAAGGTCGACATGCACAGCATCAATCAAGTCTCGGACTTGTCGATCGCCGCGGCCACGGCGTGGTTCGCGGACCTCACCGAAAGCCTGTCGCCGCAAAGCCGCCAGATCGCTGCCCGTATCCTGAAGGAAATCAACGAGCGGCTGGGTTTCCTGATGAGCGTCGGGCTGGAATACCTGACAATGTCGCGCAACTCAGGCACGCTTTCGGGCGGCGAAAGCCAGCGCATCCGGCTTGCCAGCCAGATCGGGTCCGGCCTGACCGGCGTGTTGTATGTGTTGGACGAGCCCTCCATAGGCCTGCACCAGCGCGACAATGACCGGCTGCTGGACACGCTGCGGCGGCTGCGCGACCTCGGCAACACCGTTCTGGTGGTGGAGCACGACGAGGATGCCATCCGCGCCGCCGACTACCTGATCGACATGGGCCCGGGCGCCGGCGTGCTGGGCGGCCATGTCGTCGCGCGGGGCACGCCTGCGGAAGTGTTCCGGCACAAGGACAGCCTGACCGCCCGCTACATGCTGGGCCATATGCACATCCCGGTGCCGCAACGGCGCGAAACCGACAAGTCGCAAACCATCCGGATCGCCGGCGCATCCGAGAACAACCTGAAAAACATCTCGGTCGACATTCCGATCGGGCTCTTCACCTGCGTGACCGGCGTATCGGGCGGCGGCAAGTCCAGCCTGATCATCGACACCTTGTTCAAGGCCGCGTCGCGCCGGCTGATGGGCGCGCGCGAGCATCCGGGGGCTCACAAGGCGATCACCGGGCTGGAATACCTCGACAAGGTGATCGACATCGACCAGTCCCCCATCGGCCGCACCCCGCGCTCGAACCCCGCGACCTATACCGGCGCGTTTACCCCCATGCGCGACTGGTATGCGGGCATGCCGGAATCGAAGGCGCGCGGCTACGGACCCGGGCGCTTTTCGTTCAACGTCAAGGGTGGCCGCTGCGAGGCATGCGAGGGCGACGGCGTCATCAAGATCGAGATGCACTTCCTGCCCGATGTCTATGTGACCTGCGATACCTGCCAGGGCAAGCGCTACAACCGCGAAACCCTGGAGGTCCAGTTCCGCGATAAATCGATCGCGGACGTGCTGGAAATGACCATCGACGACGCGGCCGAGTTCTTCAAGGCCGTACCCGCCATCCGCGACAAGTTCCAGACCCTGCAACGCGTCGGCCTCGGCTACATCAAGGTCGGCCAGCCCGCGACCACCCTGTCGGGCGGCGAGGCGCAGCGCGTGAAGCTGGCGAAAGAACTGGCCCGCCGCGCATCGGGCAAGACGCTGTATATCCTGGACGAACCCACCACCGGCCTGCACTTTGCCGACATCCACAAGCTGCTGGAAGTGCTGCACGAACTGGTGGACCAGGGCAATACCATGATCGTGATCGAGCACAATCTGGAAGTCATCAAGACCGCCGACTGGATCATCGACATCGGACCCGAAGGCGGCGACAAGGGGGGTCGAGTGGTAGCGGAGGGCACGCCGGAAAAGATCGCGGCAACCAAGGCAAGCTACACCGGGCAGTATCTGGCCCCATTCCTCGACAAGGCCAAGGCCCGGGAGAAGCAGCCGGCTTGATCACGCAAACCAACGTGAAACCATGGTATCTCGGCGGATAATTTATCCCTATCGGGATCGCTTACTGGCTCGGCATCCACAAGGCGCCGTACTGGTTACCATTGATCCAAGGTTGTAAATGGAAGCGTTTCGGCCTAGTCTCCCCGGATGCCGAAAAAGCCCGAAATTACTCTGCCCGAAGCTGACGCGAAGTCGTTCACGAACCTTCTGCGCTTGAATCTGAAGACGGGCCAGTACGGCTCGATTGCAG
>CALMVH010000162.1 GCA_937873165.1 uncultured Rhodospirillales bacterium | reverse complement strand
GCACGGCGAAGTGTTCGTGACCGACGACGGGGCCGAGACGGATCTGGATCTCGGCCATTATGAACGGTTCACGGGCGTCGCGGCCCGCCGGTCCGACAACATTACGACAGGCCGGATCTATTCCAATGTAATCGCCAAGGAACGGCGCGGAGATTACCTCGGAGCGACCGTTCAGGTGATTCCGCACATCACGGACGAGATCAAGACGTTCATCGCATCAGAGACCGGCGAAACCGACTTCGTGATCTGCGAGATCGGCGGTACGGTCGGCGACATCGAAAGCCTGCCGTTCCTTGAAGCGATTCGCCAGTTCGGCAACGAAGTCGGGCCCGAGCGCGCGCTGTTCATGCATGTGACGCTGGTGCCCTACATCTCGGCGGCTGGCGAGTTGAAGACAAAGCCGACGCAGCATTCGGTGAAGGAGCTGCTGTCCGTCGGTATCCAGCCCGCCATTCTGCTGTGCCGCTGCAATCAGCCCATCCCGGCCGACCAGCGCCGCAAGATCGCGCTGTTCTGCAATATGCGTACGGAACGCGTGATCCCCGCCTTGGACGTCGACACGATTTACCGTGTGCCGTTGACGTACCATCAGGAAGGGCTGGATACCGAAGTATTGAACTATTTCGGCATCGAAGCACCCGAGCCTGATCTGTCGCGATGGGAAACGATCGTCCAGCGCTTTCTTCATCCCGAGAGCGAAGTCACGATCGCGATTGTTGGTAAATACACCAGCCTGCTCGATAGCTATAAGTCGCTGGCGGAGGCGCTGACACATGGGGGGATCGCGAACAATGTGCGCGTCCGCATCGACTGGCTGGAAAGTGAGCTGTTCGAGGATATTGCCAACCCGCCCATCCACCGGCTGGAACATGTGCACGGTATCCTCGTGCCCGGCGGATTTGGCGAGCGTGGGGCGGAGGGAAAGATCCAGGCGGTCCGGTTTGCGCGTGAACGCAAGATCCCGTATTTCGGGATTTGTTTCGGAATGCAGATGGCGGTGATTGAAGCGGCGCGAAATCTGGCTGGATTACCCCAGGCGACCACGACCGAGTTCGGTCAGACCAGCGAGCCGGTTGTGGGCATGATGACTGAATGGATGCGCGGCAACGACTTGGAGATGCGCGAGGCCGGGGGGGACCTGGGTGGCACCATGCGCCTAGGCGCGTACGGATGCATGCTGGCAGAGGGGTCAAGGGTCCGACGTATCTACGCGTCGACGGAAATCAGTGAGCGTCATCGCCACCGGTACGAGGTCAATACGCGTTACAAATCATTGCTGGAAAACCAAGGGCTCATTTTTTCAGGGATGTCGCCGGATGGTGTACTGCCTGAAATCGTGGAACTGCTGAATCATCCATGGTTCATAGGCCTTCAGTTCCATCCCGAGCTGAAGTCAAAGCCATTCGAGCCGCATCCGCTTTTCGCATCCTTCATCAAGGCGGCGAGTGCGCAATCGCGGCTCGTGTGACACTGCGTCAGGCGACGGGACGACGGCGACCCGTTAGCAGGTGGTAGATAAACAGCACGATAACCGCGCCGATAACGGCCACGATTACGCTCGGCAAGTTGAAGCCGGTTACGCCGGAAGCGCCGAAGGTATTGAATACGAAACCGCCCACCATCGCACCGACAATGCCAAGAATGATATCGACAACAAAGCCTTCGCCGCTTTTGTTGACAATCTTGCTTGCGATGAAACCAGAGATCAGTCCAAGCAATAGCCAAGTGAAAATATTCAGACCCAATTTTTTCTCCATTTATTAGGGTTGCCCGCTATCAACCCGGCTGAGCTGAAAAGGTTGCACGGCTCCTTGTCGATATTGGCGCGTCGAGGCTTGCCTCGTTTTGGCTCCGGGCGTATCCACGGGGGATCGATCAGCCAACACCGAAAGCACCCTCATGAGCGCCATACTCGATATCCACGGACGTGAAATCCTTGATAGCCGGGGCAACCCCACCGTCGAGGTCGAGATCGTTCTGGAGAGCGGCGCCACCGGACGCGCTGCGGTGCCCTCGGGCGCTTCCACGGGAACACACGAGGCTGTAGAGCTTCGCGACGGCGACAAAGCTCGCTACGGCGGCAAGGGCGTGCTGAAGGCGGTCAGCGCCGTCAACAACGAGCTGTTCGAAGCGCTTGTCGGCATGGAGGCGAGCGATCAGCTTGTGCTCGACCGCACGATGATCGACCTCGACGGTACGCCGAACAAGGCGCGCCTGGGTGCCAACGCGATCCTCGGCATCAGCCTTGCCGCCGCCAAGGCCGCCGCCGACGAGGCCGATCTGCCGCTGTACCGCTATGTCGGCGGCGCCGCGGCGCATATCCTGCCGGTTCCCCTGATGAACATCGTCAATGGCGGCGCGCATGCCGACAACCCCATCGATATCCAGGAATTCATGATCGCGCCCATAGGCGCTGAGACCTTTTCCGAAGCGTTGCGCATGGGCGCGGAAGTGTTCTACTCATTGAAGTCGCTTCTGAAGAAAGCCGGCCATGGAACGAATGTGGGTGACGAAGGCGGGTTTGCGCCCGATCTGAAGTCTACGAACGAAGCTCTTGATTTTGTGATGAAGGCCATCGATGCGGCGGGTTACAAGCCCGGCGACGATGTGGCGCTGGCGCTCGATGCGGCCGCCAACGAGTTTTACCGCGATGCAAAATACGAACTGGCTGGCGAGGCGAAGTCGCTGGACTCGGATGGAATGGTTTCCTACTGGACCGACCTTGCGGCGCGTTACCCCATCCTGTCGATCGAGGACGGGATGCACGAGGATGACTGGTCCGGCTGGAAGACGCTGACCGAACAGCTTGGCAAGACAGTCCAGCTGGTGGGCGATGATCTCTTCGTGACCAATCCCGCTCGCCTGCAACAAGGGATCGACGGCGGGCAGGCCAATGCCATCCTGGTGAAGGTGAACCAGATCGGCACGCTGAGCGAAACGCTGGAAGCGGTGAACATGGCGCATCGCGCCGGCTACCGCTCGATCCTGTCGCACCGTTCCGGCGAAACGGAGGACTCAACGATTGCCGACTTGGCGGTCGCCACAAATTGCGGGCAGATCAAGACAGGCTCCCTCAGCCGGTCCGATCGCTTGGCGAAGTACAACCAGCTGCTGCGGATCGAGGAACAACTTGAAACGGCCGCCATGTATGCGGGCCGGTCGGCGTTCAAGAAAGCCCGCTAGTTTCCGCTTAGGTGAGCCAACGCCGCTTGGCTGTTAACTTATCGATAAGAAGCTAGGTCTACGCTCCCTGAAACCATCGAGGTCGGTCCATGCGTTTCCTTCGTGAGTCCCGCCGGCGCGGCAGCCAGCTGCTCGTACCCTTCGTGGCTGCCTGCCTGGTGTCGTATTTCGCTTACTACACGATCGACGGCCACCGCGGGCTGAAGTCGATGACGCGCATCCAGTCGGAAGTGTCCACGGCCGAGGCACGGCTGGACGTCCTGCAAACGCAGCGCGCGGCGCTTGAAAATCAAGTCGGCAAGCTGCGATCCGAGAGCATCGATCCCGATTTGCTGGACGAGCGCGCGCGGGCGGTCCTTAACTTCAGCAAGCCGAACGATCTCGTAATCCGCCAAAGCGACAAGTAGGCCTGCGACACTACCGGCCTTGCAAAGCCTGCCCCTGTTCAGTAGGTAAGTCGGTGCGCCGCAAGCCCGAACGGGCAGGGACGCAGATACGTTCATCGGGAGGAATCAATGGCGATCAAGGCGCAGCCAACGACGCGAGTCGATCCTATTGTAACAACACGTTCCGACAGGTTGCCTCCTGCCTCACCCGCGGCCGAACGGCAGGCCGTGCCGGCTGATCTGCTGAAGTCTTTTTATCGCGACATGCTGCTGATCCGCCGCTTTGAAGAGCGTGCGGGGCAGTTATATGGAATGGGATTGATCGGCGGCTTCTGCCATCTTTATATCGGTCAGGAAGCCGTGGTCGTCGGCGTGCAGTCGGTTCTGACGCCCGTCGACACCATCGTCACCAGCTACCGCGATCACGGCCACATGCTGGCCTGCGGCATGGATCCCGGGCGCGTCATGGCGGAGCTGACAGGCAGGGCCGCTGGCTATTCCAAGGGCAAAGGCGGCAGCATGCACATGTTCAGCCGCGAAAAAGGATTTTTCGGCGGGCACGGCATTGTGGGCGCTCAGGTTCCGATCGGGACCGGCCTGGCGTTTGGCCATAAGTACAAGCAGGATGGCGGCCTTTGCGCGACCTATCTGGGCGATGGCGCCGTGAACCAGGGTCAGGTTTACGAAAGCTTCAACATGGCGGCTTTGTGGAAACTGCCGGTTCTCTACATCGTCGAGAACAACCGCTATGCCATGGGCACGTCGCAGGCGCGCGCGTCCGCTGGCGAGTTGTTCCAGCGCGGCAGTGCCTACGGCATTCCGGGCGAGAAGGTCGACGGCATGGATGTTCTGGCGGTACGCGCTGCCGTCAGCCGGGCAGCCTCGGAAATCAGGAGCGGCAAGGGCCCGTATATCCTTGAAATGAATACCTACCGTTACCGTGGCCATTCGATGTCCGACCCCGCGAAATACCGCACGAAGGACGAAGTCGAGCTTATCAAAACCGAGCACGACTCGATCGAAACGCTGAAGAGGATGCTGGTTACCGACGGCCATATGACGGAAGACGCGGTCAAGGATCTGGATCGCGAGGTTCGCGAGATTGCCTCGCAGGCCGCTGGATTTGCCCAAAGCGCACCGGAACCCGACGCTGGCGAATTGTGGACAGAAGTATTGGTGGAAGGCTGATCATGACCGACTTGTTGATGCCGGCTCTTTCCCCCACGATGACGGAAGGCAAGCTGGCGCGGTGGCTGAAGCGCGAGGGCGAATCGATCGTGCCGGGCGAAGTAATCGCCGAGATCGAGACGGACAAGGCGACGATGGAGGTGGAAGCCGTGGACGAGGGCGTTCTGGGCCGCATTCTGGTCGCGGCAGGCACGGAGAACGTGGCGGTGAATACCCCCATCGCGACCTTGACGCTGGAGGGCGAGGACTCGCGCCCCCCGCAGGCGCCCAGCATTCCGGTGGCGGAGACCGAACATTCGGCGCCTCAATCCGCGCCGCAGACCGCCGCACCGAAGGTACCGCTGGAATCCTACAACGGCGCGACCACCACGCAGACGTTGCGGGAAGCTCTGCGCGACGCCATGGCGGAAGAAATGCGCCGCGATCCCACTGTGTTCCTCATGGGCGAGGAAGTCGCGGAGTACCAGGGTGCCTACAAGGTCAGCCAGGGCTTGCTGGAGGAATTCGGTTCGCAGCGCGTCATCGACACGCCGATTACCGAACAGGGCTTTGCCGGTCTGGGCGTCGGGGCAGCCTTCGCGGGCCTGAAGCCTATTGTGGAATTCATGACCTTCAACTTCGCAATGCAGGCGATCGACCAGATCGTCAACAGCGCGGCGAAGACCCTCTATATGTCAGGCGGGCAGATGGGTTGCCCCATTGTGTTTCCCGGGCCGAATGGCGCCGCATCGCGGGTGGCAGCACAGCACAGCCAGGACTACGCCTCGTGGTATGCGCATGTTCCGGGATTGAAGGTCGTGGCGCCGTATTCGGCGGCCGATGCCAAGGGATTGCTGAAGGCAGCCATTCGCGATCACAACCCGGTTGTGTTCCTGGAACATGAAATGATTTACGGCGCGTCGTTCGAGGTGCCGTCGGATCCCGACTTCATCATCCCGATCGGCAAGGCAAAGATCGTGCGCGAAGGCGCGCATGTGACCGTGACAGCCTATTCCCGCATGGTGGGGCATGCGCTGACGGCGGCCGACGAGCTGGCCAAAGACGGCATCGAAATCGAGATCGTCGACCTGCGCACGATCCGCCCGCTGGACATCGATACGATCGTCGCAAGCGTGGCGAAGACCAACCATCTGGTATCCGTGGAAGAAGGCTGGCCAGTGGCTGGCATCGGATCGGAAATCGCCGCGATTGCCATGGAGCACGCGTTCGACGATCTGGACGCGCCGGTTATGCGCGTGCACGCCAAGGATGTTCCTCTGCCTTATGCCGCGAACCTTGAAAAGCTGGCATTGCCGCAGCCGGAAGACATCGTGGCGACCGTGCGCAAAGTGCTGGGGCGCTGAGCCATGCCGGTCAATATCCTGATGCCCGCGCTGTCGCCTACCATGACCGAAGGAACCCTGTCGCGCTGGCTGAAGGCGACGGGTGATGCGATCGCGGCGGGTGACGTGATCGCCGAGATCGAAACCGACAAGGCGACGATGGAAGTGGAAGCGGTAGACGAAGGCAAGCTGGGCGAGATCCGGGTCGCCGCCGGGACGGAAGGTGTGCCCGTCAACACGATCATCGCGGTCATGCTGTCGGATGGTGAGTCCGATACCGATATCGCCAAGCCGGATGCCATCCCGGTGCTGAAGGTGCCGTCTGCGGTAGCGAGTGGGGCGCATCCTTCACCGGCGGCAGCCCCGGTGGTAGCGTCCGCAATCGCCGCAGTGATGCCTTCTGCTGCCACGCGGCCCGTTGCTCCCGCGCCCGCCGCAACACCGGCCAACGGCTCCCGCGTGATTGCGAGCCCCTTGGCGCGGCGCATCGCGAGCCAGCAAGGGATCGATCTAGCGGCGTTGAAAGGCAGTGGCCCGAATGGGCGTATCGTCAAGGCCGACCTGAACGGGCAGGGTGCGCAACCACCCGCCAGCGCGGTCGAAAAACCGACGCCTGTTGCGCCCAGCGCGCCGCTGGCTGCGGCCGGGGATGTGCGCCGTACGCTCGATCTGCTGGGCCTGGCCTACGAAGCGCAGCCGAACTCGGGCGTGCGCAAGACCATTGCGCGGCGGTTGACCGAGGCGAAGCAATCGATTCCGCATTTCTACCTGACGGTGGATGTCGATATCGATGCGCTGAGCCAGTTGCGCCAGCAGATCAATGAGCGCGGGGAAGGGCATCGCCTGTCCATCAACGACTTCGTGATCCGTGCCGCGGCGCTGGCGTTGAAACAGGTACCCGCCGCCAACGCAACCTGGACTGACGCCGAAATCCTGCTGTACCGGACGGCTGACATTTCGGTGGCGGTCGCGACCGACAACGGATTGATCACGCCGATCATCAAAGCAGCCGAGACCAAGCCCGTGACGGCGATTTCGAAGGAAATGAAGGATCTCGGCCAGCGTGCGCGCGCCGGCAAGCTGAAGCCGGAGGAGTACCAAGGCGGGTCGTTCTCGATCAGCAACCTCGGCATGTTCGGCATCCGCGAGTTCGCCGCGATCATCAATCCGCCACAGGCCTGCATCCTGGCCGTCGGCGCGGGCGAGGCTCGGGCAGTTGTGCGCAACGGTCAGCTTGCCGTTGCGACCATGATGACCTGCACGCTGTCGGTCGATCACCGCGCGGTCGATGGCGCGGTCGGCGCCGAGTACCACGCCGCGTTCAAGAAGCTGATGGAAGATCCGCTAGGGCTGCTTCTCTAATGGCCGAGGCTTTCGACGTTGTCGTGATTGGCGGCGGGCCTGGCGGGTACGTCGCGGCGATCCGGGCAGCGCAGCTGGGCAAAACCGTGGCCCTGGTCGAGGAAGCGCATCTCGGCGGCATCTGCCTGAACTGGGGCTGCATTCCTACCAAGGCGCTGCTGCGTTCGGCGGAAATCTACCACACGCTTCAACATCTCGATGCCTATGGCCTTGCCGCCGACAACATCCGTTTCGACTTAAAGAAGGTCGTGGAGCGGTCGCGCGGCGTGGCGGGACAGTTATCGGGCGGCGTGAAGCCCCTGCTGAAGAAAAACAAGATAACGATATACGATGGCCGCGCGCGAATGAAAGGCGGAAGCACGATCCTAGTCAGAAAGGAAGTTAAGCCGGTCACTGAACTGACCTCGCAGAACACGATCCTTGCAACAGGCGCGCGGGCGCGGACCTTGCCGGGTCTGGAGCCCGATAAGCTGGTGTGGACCTATCGCGAGGCAATGGTGCCGACGGAAATGCCGAAATCGCTGCTGGTCGTGGGATCGGGCGCCATCGGTATCGAGTTCGCCAGTTTCTACAATGCGATGGGCGCGAAGGTTACCGTCTTGGAAATCCAGGACCGCATCCTGCCCGTGGAGGACGAGGAGATTTCGACTCTCGCCCGCAAGGCGTTCGAGAAACGCGGGATCACGATCCTCACCGGATCGAAGGTTATCAGCCTGGATCGCCGGCAAAACGGTGTCATGGCGCAGATCGAGACGGGCGGCAAGGCCGTGGCGCAGGCGTTCGACCGTGTGATCGTGGCGGTGGGCATCGTCGGCAATACCGAAGATATCGGTCTGGAGACCACGGCCGCGAAGGTCGAGCGCGGACAGATTGTGGTCGACCCTTATCTACGCACGGCAGAGCCTGGGCTTTACGCCATCGGCGATGTCGTGGGCGCGCCGTGGCTGGCGCACAAAGCCAGCC
>CALMVH010000161.1:6692-10892 GCA_937873165.1 uncultured Rhodospirillales bacterium | reverse complement strand
GGATGCGCGGCTGTACAGCCGGTATCGTACCGTTCCACAGGTCGACTTCCGCCTGGCGGCGGTTGATTAGCCCCTGGTTGGGCTTGCCCTGCGCATCGATCCAGCGTTTCATTTGCACCGGCACCTGATCGAAGTTCCCTTGATTGAGAACCCTGAGCAACGTCGAACTTTCGAATGCGCTAGCCCCGACGTTGAAGACAAAATCCCCAAGGGCGGCGCGCTGGTTCGAACTAAGAGCAACCGTCACATTCTGATCGACCGCATCGTAGGCGGTCTGGCTGTCCGCCGACAGGACTGTTTCCGCCTTCGCTTCGCTCCAGGCCGGCATTCCGATGCGCACATCCGGGCCGGTATGCCCATAGCCGATGGTCAAGGTCCCGACGGGCTTGTCCCCCGGCTTCAGCACATAGCTCGGACGCGCGTCGTCGTAGACCGTCGCGCGAAACGCTTCGAACTCCCTTGTCAGGACCAGTCCGCTTGGCTCCGGCGCCTGGTCAGGCAGGAGGTCACTCATTATTCAGCCCTTCGCGACAGTTTCACTGGTCGTCACCCGCTATATAACACATTATTCCGTCTGGATTCAGTGAATAGGAAATCGCGTGCCGCCATGAGATCGTGCAGAAAGTTTCTGGAACAGCATGCCCAGCGCCTGTACGGCGCGCTGTGCGGCGGCAGCAATCTTCTGCTGCTGGCAAAGGGCGCGATCTCCCACGATCCGATGATCGCCGCCGGCGCGTATATCTCGCTGGGCGCGCAGGCGGGCAACGCGGTGTTTGGCGAGGCTGCCAAGCCGCTGACCGCGCCGGCGCTGGTTTTCAGCGGTGTTGCCTTTGCCGCCTCCGGCCTACACGTAAACGGTATCAGTGTGGCCGACGCCACGCATATCGGGTTTGGCTTCTGCAAGATCGCCGGGATATCGGCACTGTTCTATGGCAGAAGCGTCGGCGAACATCTGCAAAACGCGCCGAGCTTGCGCTTTGCCGGCAAGGTCCTGCGGTCGCGCAGCGAAACGGTCGGCGAGGCGTTCCTGGCGGTCGCGGCATCGTCGATGGCACTCGACGGCGTCCGATTGCTGGAAAGCGGGTGGCGCCTGCAGGATGACGCGAAGGCCGGCGATGGCGGGTGTACCCTGGTTGCGATGGGATTGTTCCTCGGAGGCAACCATGTCCGTGCCATGAGACCCGCTCCCCGGCCGCAGTAGCCTTCAAGTCCGTAGCGGGTCTACAGCTCCGAATGCCAATCTGGGTTTCCGCGGCTATTCGTCCACGCCCCAGGTGTGGAATCCGTAGGCAGGCTTTGGCGTGCCCATGTCCCAATCACCGAATATGTCGCCCATGGTGCCGCTGGTCGTCTCGGTGCTGGCATGCTGCCAGTACTGGTCGGTCGGGCTGTTGCCAACACATCCGGTGACGCCCGACAGAGCCGCGGCGCCCAGCATCCACAGGCAGGTTTCGCGGGCGCGATGGTGAAGCTTCATGATCCTTCCTGTCCTGATCGGTCTTGGCTTTGAATACCATACGCGATTCCGACACGCAGCGCTTGGAAATTCTGGTGCGCATGGATTGCCGCTGCGCAAGGTCGGATCTGGCTGTAGCCAGCGCGGCGTGTTAGCCCCTGATCATGCCCGACCGTACGAAGCCCGCCTTTTCGAATACCGCATCATCCCCAGACAACCACTCGGTTTGCTGGGTCGTTTCCGATGGTAAGATTGGCATCGACAACCAGTGCATCGGGCTGGCCGAGGCGCTGGGGCTGACGCCCGTGGTCAAGCATGTTTCGATGCGCAGCCCCTGGCGGCACCTGTTTCCGCTCGTGCCGTTCCTGCACCCGCATGCTTTCCGCCCAGGCGACGCGTTGTTTTCGCCATGGCCCGCTCTGCTGATTACCGGCGGTCGCAGCGGCGCCGCCGTGTCGCTGTTCGTGAAAAAGGCGAGCGGCGGCAAAACGGTCACCGTGCACATCCAGAACCCGCATTTAACGCCGCGCCATTTCGACCTGCTGGTCGCGGGCGAACACGACGGGGTGCGCCCGCAGCCTGGGGTATTGGCGATCAAGGGCGCGCTTAACCGGGTTACGGCGGAGGCGATGACCGAAGCGGCGGCCCGCTTTCCGCAGCTGGCCAGCATGTCCCGTCCCCGCGTGGCGGTACTGCTGGGCGGCGCCAATCGCTGCTACACGTTCGGCCCGAAGGATGCCGCCGATCTGGCAGGAAAATTGGCAAAGCTGGAACGCGACGGAGCCAGTGTGATGATCACCGCATCGCGGCGCACCGGCCCCGAGAATATCGCCGTTCTCCAACGGGCTTTGGCGGAACCGCCCTGCTATTTCTGGGATGGTACCGGCGAAAACCCCTACTTCGCAATGCTGGAGCTTGCCGACCATATTCTGGTGACGCCCGACAGCATCTCGATGGTCTCGGAAGCGGCGACAACCGGCAAGCCTGTGCATGTGATCGACATGCCAGGCGGCGACGCCAAGTTCCGGGCCTTCCACCAGACGATGCGCGATGCCGGCGTCACACGGCCTTTCGATGGCCGGCTTGCCGCGTGGAATTACCAGCCGTTGCGCGACACACAAGCGGCTGCGGGGCTGGTAAAATCCATCTTAGCGCGTAAATTGATGTCATGAGCAACGATCCCATCAAGACCAAGGTTCTGATCATCGGTTCCGGCCCGGCAGGGTACACCGCTGCCATCTATGCGGCGCGCGCCAACTTGGCGCCGGTGCAGGTACTGGGGCTGCAGCCCGGCGGCCAGTTGACGATCACCAGCGATATCGAGAATTTTCCCGGCTTTCCGAAGCCGGTCAGCGGCCCGTGGCTGATGGGCGAAATGCGCGCGCAGGCGGAGAATGTCGGCACGGTGATGCACGAGGACATGATCGCCTCCGTCGATTTCAGCCGCCGCCCTTTCCGGGCAGAAAGCGATTTCGGCAATTCCTACCTGGCCGATACCGTGATCGTGACCACGGGGGCACAGGCGCGCTGGCTGCACGTACCGGGCGAGGATACCTTTACCGGCTACGGCGTATCCGCCTGCGCCACCTGCGACGGCTTTTTCTTCAAGGGCAAGAAGGTGCTGGTGGTCGGCGGCGGCAACACGGCCGTTGAGGAAGCCCTGTTCCTGACGAACTTTGCCAGCGAGGTCGTGCTGATCCATCGCCGCGACAGCCTGAGAGCCGAAAAAGTCATGCAGGACCGGCTGTTCGCGCATCCGAAGGTCAGCGTGATCTGGAATGCCGCGGTCGAGGAGGTGCTGGGCACGCATGAGGGGAATTTCCGCTCCTTCACCGGTGTGCGGCTGGCGGACACGCTGATGGGTGCCACGCGCGAAGTCACTGCCGACGGGCTATTCGTCGCCATCGGGCACGATCCCGCGACTAAGTTGTTCAAGGGGCAGTTGGCCATGGACGACGAGGGCTATATCGTGACTGCGCCCGATTGCACCGCCACCAGCGTGCCTGGGGTATTTGCCGCAGGCGACGTAAAGGACAAAACCTTTCGCCAGGCGATCACGGCGGCCGGCATGGGCTGCATGGCGGCGCTGGAGGCCGACCGGTTCCTGGCAGGCATCGAGGAAGTCGCGGGTACCCACGAAATCCTGGAGCACGGCCACTTGGAAACAGTCGGCGCGGGTGCGTGAACGCGGTTAACGCATGATTGACGCCACATGAAATAGTTGTTAAATTTCGGTTTACCTTCAAGGAAACCGATGGAAGAAGAAGCGGCAACTTCCCAGATAATTTCTAATATTACTTCCACATTGTCCTCGAAGCTTCTCGTTGGGGGTGGAACTCAATCCGGCATGCCGCTCAACCGGCACACCAGGCAACCTCTGGCGTTGGGTGCGTCCATCAAGCTTCCTCGCGCCGACAAACCCAGGAAACAGCTCGATTTCATCGTCAAGCATCTGCGGCAGGTGATCGATCATTATCCGGCCCTTACCCTGGATCACCTGCGCCGCCATAACGAGATGCTGTGGAAAACCACCTGCATCCTGCTGGACGCCGCAGGCGGGCCATCTTCCGCAAGCTTACCGCCCCATCGGTTATTGAAGGACTTTATGATCAAGGCGTCGCCGCCTTCAGCGCCTCCTTTTCAGACAAGCCTCAGCGCGCCCGCAACGCCCAATAAAATCGAAGTGTTCGCCGCAAAGCCGGACGAACAAGCCTCTGAAACCTTTCAGAAGACATTCAATCCCG
>CALMVH010000161.1:0-6682 GCA_937873165.1 uncultured Rhodospirillales bacterium | reverse complement strand
CCCGAGGCCTCTGAACCGAGAGGCGCCATGCCGGTCGGACGCAGCTCGGGAAAAGAGCTCGAGTCCGGAAAAAGCCTGTCGATCCCGGCTTCCATGCCTCGCAGCAGGGCTGCGCTTCACTACATCGAGGATTTGATAGGCGAATATCCCGGCCTGACGTGGCGGCACATCCTGCGCCACAACAAGTCCCTGTATCATAACGTCATGCCCCAGCTGTACCAGCTGAATGACCGGGGGCACGCTTTCAGCACCGCGCAGTTGAAGGCCGAGGATCTGGCGGCGGTACGCGGAGAGCGCAGCATCCCAGCGGGTGCCAGCCTTCTGTGGGAGGTCCAAGCGGCGAAAAACCCATCTGCCTTCAGGGTCGTACAGCCTGTTGCGAAACGGAAACCGCGAACCATGCCGCCTGCCTCTGCCGTTGAAGAGCCGGTCGCGGCGCGGAGCAAGGAAGATGCTCTTTCTTCGCCTGCGGAGACGCTAACAGACATGCTTGCGTTTGCCCGGAACGAGGCGACCCCGACCTCCGGCATGACAGTGGCCGAGCTTGGGCAGCGGCGTCCGATCTATCGACTGATCTTCGAACGATGGATGGACAAGCTGAAGACGCCCGAAGAACTGCGCATCGGGAACGACGATCCATTGACCTCTAGGGCGCTCAACCTGCTGGTGCTGCGAGGTAAAGCGCTATCCAGGCTTGCGACTGTGGAGATGTTCAGCGATCGAAAGGACCGCAGCGAAACACAAGCCACGTTCCTGCGGCGCACATTCAAGGAAAGCAGCCCTGAACCGGGCTTGACCGGAACCGATCTCGTGCCCTTGCAGCGTTTCGCTGAGATAGGCGTCTTGACCCTCGACGACGTCAACCGTCATCAGGCGGCGGATAGGGAATGGATGCCCATGAAAACGCCGAAATCGCTGGAAGCCGCCGTGCCGTCGGTCCGGCTGTTGTCCCCTCTCGTCGACAGGCCGCGCTTGCAGCAACCGGCTTAGCCCACCAGCCTTAGCCCGAACACCAGCATTGCGCTGACGATCGCCGCGCCCAGCAGCACGCAGACCGGCAGCGTCAGCACCCAGGCGAGCGCAATCGAACGGATGGTTTTCGCCTGAACGCCCGAGTGGTTCGCCAGCATGGTGCCCGCAACACCGCTCGACAGCACATGCGTGGTGCTCACCGGCAGCCCGAAACGGTCGCTGGCAAGGATCGTCAGCATCGCGATCAGCTCGGCGACCGCACCCTGGCGGTAGGTCATGTGCTCGCGCCCGATGCGTTCGCCAATGGTGGTCACCACGCGCTTCCACCCCACCAGCGTGCCAAGGCCCAGCATGATGGCAACGATGCCCTTGACACAGAATGGAATGGCGCTGGTGGCGGGGTCCAGCTTGTAGGCTTGCGGAAACAGGCCGAACAAGATCAGCATGGCGATGCCCATGCCCTTCTGCCCATCGTTGGATCCGTGCGCGAAGCTGACGCCCATCGACGTCAGCAGCAGCAGCGCCCGCATGCGCACCGGCGGCGGTGTGTCCGACTGTTCGGCGGGTGCGGCGTCACGGCCCTTCAGCCAATGGCGGGCGGCCTTCATCAAACCGAAACTCAAGCCGAACCCGATGAGGGGCGAGACCAGCAGCGATAGCAGCACCAGCCACACCTCGTGCCAGTTGATCCCGTGTTCCGGGCCGCCGGCGGGCAGGATGGCCGAGGCGGCAAGCCCGACACCCACGATCGCGCCGATCAGGGTATGCGAGCTTGAGATCGGCAGGCCGAAATACCACGTGCCCAGGTTCCAGATGATGGCGGAAATCAGGAAGGAAAAGATCACCACAACGCCCGGGATTGTATGGCTGTTCATCAGATCGGGCGGCAGCAGCGTGATGATCGCGTAGGCGACCGCCCCCGACGAGCTCAAGGCGCCGATCAGGTTCCACGCACCTGACCACAGCACCGCCTGCACCGGCTTCAGCGAACGGGTGTAGATAACGGTCGCGACCGCGTTTGCGGTATCGTGGAATCCGTTGATGAACTCGAATCCCAGGGCGAGAAACAGCGCGAACCAGAGAAGGATGTGCTGCATTGTGTCGACCGTCGTTTGGCGGGTACTGTCGCTGCGAACTCGAACTCGGCGATCATGTACTCCAGTCCGCAGGCAAACACTATGGATTCCGGCACGGCCTCCATCGATGAAATCCTGGCATGGCCCGATGTGCCGTTCCTGAAGGCAGTGGTCACGCGGTATCCGGAAACAGCACTGCTGGCCGGGCCCGCCAAAGCTTCGCCGGAAGGCAATCCTCGCCTTGAGCCGGGCTCGCTTGCCGCCAGGGTGTTCGACGGCATCCCCGTCGATGAAACCGCCATCGAGGCAGAGCGGACGTTCGTCGGATTGTTGCTGTTCAGGGCCGTGTTGAACGGCGACGCTTCGGCCTTTCCTTTTCTTGCCCCTGCGGCCTTTACAGGGCTGCGCCATTTCACCTGCCAACAAGCGCCTGCGCCCGAAGATGTCGAGTTCGTGCTGTATGCGCTGGCCTGCAACGACCTGGGCAAGACGCAGGCGATGATCGACCATCACGCGAACCTCACCGGCCACCGCGCATCCGACCACGATTTGTTGCTGGCCGAACTGGTTGACCGGCAGCCCGGCTTGTTTTCCGGGTTGCGAAGGCTGACGGCGGAACAGCAGCTGCTATACCGCGACGGGCTGTGCGCCCATTTCAATCTGGGGCAGATGGTCCAGGGCGAAAGCCTGCCGGCCAGCTTGACCGGGATCCAGGCAATCGGCGAAAAGGCCCGCCGCCTGCGGCTGATTGCCGAGCTGTACGATTTCGCGGGCGCCGCCGGGCATGTCCGCAACGATGTCTCGCTCCTGATGACAGAGGACACCCTGTTCTCGTACCAGGCGGCAATGGAGGAGCTGATGCGGGTGCCGCGCGAGCGCGCGTATGAGCGGTTCATCGCGCGACGGGGAGAGGCTGTCGGCATGCGGCCCGAGGAGCCGGACGCTTTCGTGCTGGGCCGCATCGCGGGTTTATCCCGTAGCTTCACTGGGGAGGAGGGTGGCTTTATCCAAGCTGTGTGGCGTTCTCTCGCCCCTGATGAACGCGACACGCTGGCGCGGGAGTTGAACGAGCCGGGAAGACCCGAACGGCCAGGCATCCTGCTGTACTACGCTCCCGCTGTGATCGCCAACGCCATCAAGGCCACGGGCCGGTTCGAAACGGGACTGCGATGGGCCTTGGGGCGCTTTGCCGAACAATACCGCACCGTGCGCCAAGCGCTTGATCCATTGGAGCGGGAACCGGTCGTGACCCTCGATCTGGGATGGCTGGCGCGCCGGGCTGCAAGGGGAGAGATCGATGCTGCCTGAACTGTCGTTCGCGCAGATGTTCGAAGGTGAACGTCTCGCCTTCGTGGGGGTAGGCGGCGGGTCCGACTGCGTGCAAGCGGCCATGCTGGCGACATTGTCGGGCCGATCGGCCTGCGTTGTATCGATCCGCGCGCACAGGACGGGATCGCAATCTGCCTCCGGCGCCATCGGCGAGGCCCGCACCGTCGCGAACCATGGCGGCGAGGTCTGCGGCGGTGTCATCCGCATCACGCGGTACAGCACGGGATCGGGCCGGTTTCTGGAAGCCATTCCAGCCGAGCTGGGCTTTCCCACCTATCTGGTGATCGACAGCCAGGACGGCACGTTGCCGAGCCGTCTGCGTCGTGCCTTGCAGGATTTCGGCGATGTCGACGCAGTGTACGGCATCGACACGGGTGGCGATTCGCTGCACCAGGCAAGCGTCAGCGATAAAGCGCGGGCGACTCCTGACCAGGACCTTGCCTCGCTCCGCGCGATTGCAACCCTTCAACTGGCAAATGCGCATAGCGTGATCGTTGCTCCGGGGATCGACAGTCCGCCCTACGCCTCGACCGTTCTTGCCGCCGCCAACGCCAGGCATGTGATTCCTTCCGAGATCGAGCGGGGTACGCTGCTCGATCTCTACAAATCCGTTCGCATGGATGGCTCGGACAGCCAGCAATTCGGTAAGACCTCGCTGGCTTGGCAGGCAGCGCTGCGAGGTGAACGGGGTCCCGTTCGCCTCGGTCTTCCGGATCATCTGATCAACGACGGACGCAACCCGTGGAATCCAACAGTCACGATCACCGATGAAATGGCGGGCGCCTACGTGATGACGGTAGACGACCACCTGCTGGCGCTCGGATCAACCGAGCGCCTGTTCTAGTGATTTTTGCCGCGTCCGGTGGCAGCCTGCAACGCGTCGATCCGCTTGGAGGCTTCCGCCTTGTTCAGCGTCTCGTCGAAGGGTTCGCCCGCTTCTTCCGAAAGTGTTTTCAGGTAAGACGCCTGCGCCCCGGTCATGGTCTCGTCGCCGGTCGTCCAGTCGTCCGGGTTCTTGACGGTGTTGGTATGAGTGCCTTCCGGCGCGGGATCGGTTTTCGGGTTCGTATTCATGCCCGATATAACGCTAGTGTGCCCGGTTTGTTCCTGAACTTTTCTCCCTCTCCCTCATTGGGGAGAGACTGGGGTGAGGGTAGGTTGAGCGGACGGCGCGCAAATCCGATTACTCTGTAACCTCGACGACACCACCATAGAACTCGGCTGCGGCGCGCACACTCGTGAAGCGCTCTATTCGCAACGGACGCACAGAATGGTCTATCGCGTAATTATACCCGGCAGGCTGGATGTGAGGCGCAAGTTCGAAACCATCCCTGGGCAGCACGTACAGGAAAAGCGGCTGCTCGAGACACTGCGCCGAACCGGCAGAAACCCGAAGCGTGACAGGTCCCCCGGCATGATCCAGACCGAAATCAACCCCACGCGGCCAGCGAAACCCGTGACCCGCCGCATAGGCCGGGTTATTGGACGCGAAGACACGCGCGTAGGCTTCCGCGCCTTCGATGCCGAACGTCGACTCCGCGCGGGGCTCGAGGACTTCGATGTCGTCGACCGGACTGCCGTGGTACATGAAATCTGCCGGTCGGAAATTTTTTGCAAGGCTAAGTGACCGTTTGAGAATGCGTATTCCATCCTGTCATTCCGGCCGAAGGGCCGGAATCCATCTCTGAACCTGTATAGCGGCACGCTCTTTTAGAGCTGGATACCGGGCCTTCGCCCGGTATGACGGTGATGGGGGTATTCTCAAACGGTCACTAAGATTGCTTCGTATACGGTCTGCGAACTTTTTGCCCTTCTTCACTTTTTAGGTATGTATCTATCAGTTTTTGAAACCGACCAGGGTGCTTAACGGCTCAAGCTAAAGCTTCTGTTGCAAGCTTAATATCCGCTTCGAATGCAGAGCCCATGATTGATTCACTCAATAAGTGATTTATCTGGGTAGTCCCATGGAACGGCCATAAGTCCGTCTGGATATTCTCTATAGTAACAATGATGAGTTTCCAGATCAACATTCTTCTTGTCACAACGGCGACACTGATATTTGTCCCGCTTAGCAATCCCTAATGTTCTCTCCTTCTAAAAAATGTGTTTGCGACGTCGATAATAATCATTTTTCCACTTTCTGGCACACTCTTAAGCCCAATCCCGATTTTCATTCGAGTCACTATAATATGTAATAAAGTCCATCCTCACCGCCGGATCGGCCGGTACTTGATCCGGTGGGGCTGGTCGGCGGCGGCGCCGAGGCGGCGGCGCTTGTCGGCTTCGTAGGTTTCGTAATCGCCCTCGATCCATACCACCTGGCTGTCGCCCTCGAAAGCCAGGATATGGGTCGCGATGCGGTTGAGGAACCAGCGATCGTGGCTGATGACGACGGCGCAGCCCGCGAAATTGTTCAGCGCCTCTTCCAGCGCGCGCAGCGTGTCGACATCCAGGTCATTGGTCGGCTCGTCCAGCAGCAGCAGGTTCGCACCCGACTTCAGCATCTTCGCCAGGTGCACGCGGTTGCGCTCGCCGCCCGAAAGCTGTCCCACCTTCTTTTGCTGGTCCGAGCCCTTGAAGTTGAACGCGGAGACATAGGCGCGGCTGGGCATCGACCGCTTGCCAAGCTCGATGATTTCCTGCCCTTCCGAAATCTCTTCCCACACGGATTTTTTGGCATCTAGCGCGTCGCGGCTCTGGTCGACATAGCCCATGACCACGGTTTCACCCACCTTGAAGGTGCCGCCGTCGGGCTGTTCCTGCCCGGTGATCATGCGGAACAGCGTGGTCTTGCCCGCGCCGTTCGGCCCGCTCACGCCGACGATGCCGCCCGGCGGCAGCTTGAACTCCAGCCCATCGATCAGCAACCGGTCGCCGAAAGCCTTCTTCAAGGCGTCGGCCTCGACCACGATGTCGCCCAGGCGCGGCGGGGTCGGGATCACGATCTGCGCCGTGTCGTTGGCGGCGCTGTTGCTCTGCGCCAGCAGGGTTTCGTAGGCGGTGATGCGGGCCTTGCTCTTGGTCTGGCGGGCCTTCGGGCTGGCGCGGATCCAGTCGAGTTCGGAAGCCAGCGTCTTTTGCCGGCCCGCTTCCTCGCCCTTCTCCTGCTCCATGCGCTTCTGCTTCTGGTCTATCCAGGCGGAATAGTTGCCCTCGTAGGGCATGCATTTGCCACGGTCGATCTCAAGGATCCAGCCGGTCACGTTGTCGAGGAAGTAGCGGTCGTGCGTCACCATCACCACCGCCCCCGCGTACTCGCGCAGGGTGCGTTCCAGCCAGGCAACCGACTCCGCGTCCAGGTGGTT
>CALMVH010000160.1:11568-15781 GCA_937873165.1 uncultured Rhodospirillales bacterium | reverse complement strand
CGTCAACGGCGACACCTCGGGCGTCATCACGGGTGCCGGCCTTTCTACCGCCGCCACATCGGCCAGCAATGTCGGCACATACGCCGTGTCGCTGGGATCCGCCAGCGCGTCGAACTATACGATTACAGAGGTTGCCGGCAACCTGACCGTGACGCCCGCCAGCCTGACCATCACCGCCAACAACGCAAACCGGCTATACACCGAGGCCGATCCGGTCTTCACCGCCACGTTCGCCGGTCTGGTCAACGGCGATGCATCGAGCGTGGTCACAAACCTGCACGTGGGCGCAAACGACTATGCCGGCACGCCGGTCGGGACTTATGCGATCACGGCCGCCAACGGCGTTGCGTCCAACTATACGATCACCTATGCACCGGGCGTGCTGACCGTCGGCAAGTCGATCCTCTATATTACGCCAACCAGTACCAGCCGCGTGTACGGCAGCGCCGACCCGGCCTATACGGCAAGCTACACAGGCCTGACCACGGGCGATACGTCGGGCGTGGTCACAGGCCTGACGCTGACAAGTGCCGACCACGCCAGTTCAGGCGTCGGCACCTACGCGATCACCGCCTCGGGCGCCAATGCCTCGAACTACATCGTCTCGTATGTCGCAGGCGTGCTGACCGTGACGCCCGCCAGCCTGACCATCAGCGCCAACAGCGCCTCGAAGCTGTACGGCGCCGCTGATCCGGTGCTGAGCGCAACCTATACAGGCCTGGTCAACGGCGACACAGCGGCCGTGGTTACTGGTGCAGCACCCGTGACGGTCGCAACGGGCGCCAGCAATGTCGGGGCATATGCCATCAACCTAACGGCTGCAAGCAGCGCGAACTATACCATTACCGAGGTCGGCGCCAATCTGACGGTCACGCCCGAAAGCCTGACCATCAGCGCGAACAATGCCAGCCGCCTCTACGGCGCGGCCGATCCGGTGCTGAGCGCAACCTATACAGGCCTGGTCAACGGAGACGCGTCGAGCGTCGTGTCCGGCTTGACCGAAACCAGCGGCGACGCGGCCAACTCGAATACCGGGCGCTACGCCATCACCGTCGCGAACGGCAGTGCCGGAAACTATGTCCTGACTTACGCGGCGGGTGTGCTGACGGTCAACCCGGCACCGCTGGTCGTGACCGCCGGCAATGCCAGCCGCAGCACCGGCCAGGCCGACCCTGTGTTCACTGCCTCGTTCTCCGGGCTTGTCAACGGCGATGCGTCCAGCGTCGTAGGCGGTCTTGTGATCAACGCAAACGATGCGGGCGCGAATGCACCTGCCGGCGCGTACCAGATCACGCCATCCGGGGCCGCCGCACCCAACTACGTCATCAGCTTCGTGCCGGGCGTGCTGACCGTCAACAGCATCCTGTCGAGCGATGCAGGCGCTCTCGGCCGGACCCTTGCGAACAGTTCCTCGATCCTCAGCCAGATCGTCAGTACGCAAATCCAGACGGTTACGCCGACCCAGTCAGCGTTCAGCCTGCCGACCCAGCAATCCGCCGGGTCCGCGTTCCCGCTCCAGACCGTTATCAATACCTTGTCGGACGGATCGGCGGCCAATGTCGGCTCGGGAACAGGCTCGGGCGCTACCAGCTCCGTGACATGCCTCAAATCCGACGGAGGCGATAGCTGCGACGGAAGCCTGAACGTCAAGGGATACTGATCGGCGACAGACCCGGGTTCAAAGCGCGGGACGGGCTTGAGCCGCGATGCGCGATTTGCTGTCGCGCCGCATCAGCCTCGACCCAATCACCATGGCCGCAAGCACAAGGATCCAGGCCGCCAGCTGGACACCCATGGGCTTGGCGGAGTATCCGATCAGGGCGTGAAAAGTGCGGCCTGGAAGGCTATTTTCCGGCATCAGCCACGAGGTGTTCCACAGTTGATACCCGAAGGCGGGAATCAGGTCGGCCCCCGCAAGGATCGCAGCCGCCTGCCCTGCCATGCCGGCGGCCAGCAAGGCAATCAGCCAGCTCATGACTGAAAACAGCCGTCGCACCGGGATGGCCACAAGACCGCGATACAATACGAAAGATACCAACGCGCCCAACGCAACCCCAAACATTCCCCCCAGCATCAGGGCAGGCCAGCCTTCATTGCCGGTCGCGGCGATCCCGTAAAGGAACAAAACTACCTCGGAGCCCTCGCGCAGAACGGCCACGGCGACCACGATCGCCATGCCGAGCAGCGATCTGTGTCCAAGCGCTACCTGCTGGCCCAGCGCCTTCATCTCGCCGGCATGCTGCCGGGCATGCGCTGCCATCCAGGTTTGGTGCCATCCGAGCATCAGCACGGCCGCGATCAGGACACAAGCGTTGAACACCTCCTGCCCCGAACCGGAAAGCGAGCGTTCAAGTGCCCCCGCGAACAAGGCCAGCAAGCCCGCGCCTGCAAGGCCAGCCAGCACCCCACCGGCAAGCCACGCGCCGCGCCGGGCAATGCCCTGTGTGGCGGCAAGGACGATGCCAACAACCAACCCGGCTTCGAAGACTTCACGAAAGACGATGATCAGACTTGCGAGCACAAGGAGTCTCCTCAACAGCAGGCATCCGCGGCGCAAGCCGCCCCAGCCTTGTTAATAAGAACCATTCGCAAGATCAAGGGCAAAGGCGGAAGGCAATGGTTGTGCGCTGGCCGTTCTGCAGTCGCCTGAACAGCGCCCAGGCAAGAACCGCTAGACCGGTTCGGTTAGCGTCTTTTCCCAGTTCGAAACACCTGCCAGGCCTTGCGCCACGCTGTCGTTTACAGTGTCCGTACGGATCAGGATCGCCTGTGAGGTCGGCAGCTCGATCAACTGCATGGGATGGCCGCCGGTGAACTCGGCAAAGGCTTCGCGTACGCCGTCCAGATAGGAATAATCGTGCGTCATGATGGCGCCGCCCGGCACCAGGCGTGGGTAAAAGAAATCGAGGCAAGCGCGCGTGCTGGATTTCAGGTCGACATCGAGATGCACGAAGCTGAAGCGCGTATTTTCCATCCCTGCCGCGGTTGCGGGAAAGAAGCCCGGGTGGAACTGTATGTTCGGCCGGTCGGCGAGGTACGCCTTCACCCGATCGAGGGGGGAGTTGTACTGCTTTTCACGCAAGTGACCGGCTTCGCCTTTTTCAGGGCAGGGAAGGCCCTCGAACGTGTCGAACAGATGCAGCGGACGCCCTCCGCTGGCTTCGCTGATCAGGCGCGCGGAGCAACCCTGATACACCCCGACCTCGGCCATGTCGCCCGGCAGGCAGCTTTGCGCGCGCGCGACCGCGTTTACCATGAAGGCTTCGTTGCCGCTCAAAAGACTTTCGCGTTCGCGACGCACCCGGCGCAGACGGTTGATCGTTTCGCCGTCCTTGTGGCCGCCCAGCATCGCAAAATCCATCCAGGCGGTAATGTTCATCACGGACTTGCGAAACACGCGGTTTTCACCGTAAAGCCTGTGAAGGTACTTGTTTTTCATCCACATGCCGCGCGTACCCTGTCCTGTAGGTGTAATCGTGTGTTGAAAGGCGATATCGCGCCACATAGCCCGGCGTGCCTTTGAGAGATCCAGCCTATTTAACGATGGATACCGCACGTTTGCCGGCACATGCAATGCCTGTTCCATCCATATGGAACATGAACAGGTAAACCGCATTGTTTTCATATGAAAATCACGACATTCATTATCCTGCTCGCCTTGTCGGCCTGTTCTTCGGCGCCCGATGCCGCGCCGCCCGCTTCGACCGAGGGTCTTCAGAACACCTTGAGCCCGACCGGCGGTTCCGGCATGCCGACCGGAACGTCCAACACGATTTACGGTGGCACGCGCTAGGGTCATGGTCCCGGCAACCGGGAGGACAATTGATTTGGAGCCGCTCATGCTGTTCGATGGCGTGTGCAACCTTTGCACCGCCTCCGTCCGGTTTGTCCTAGCCCGCAACAGTGCAAGGAACATCAGGTTCGCTTCGATGCAATCGCAGGCAGGGCAGGCTATCCTGCAAACCCTCCATCTTCCGTTAGACCGGTTCGACAGCTTCATCTTCATCGAGAATGGCGCGGCTTACCAGAAGGCCGGTGCGGTTTTGCGGGTGGGACGGCACTTGTCGGCGCCGTGGCGACTGGCTTCGAGAGCGGGTTCCGCGATTCCCCGCAGCCTTGCGGACGCGATCTACACGGCGGTCGCCAGGAACCGCTATCGGCTCTTCGGCAAGCGTGCACTGTGAATGATTCCCGAGACTGGCGTCAGCGCGCC
>CALMVH010000160.1:9559-11558 GCA_937873165.1 uncultured Rhodospirillales bacterium | reverse complement strand
AGGCTGAAGACGTATAGATGCTGAAGCCCGCAGAATTTGATCCTGTCGACACAACAGGCAATGCCGGGCTGGACAACGTGCTGGGCGGTGGCCTGACCCGCAATCGCCTGTATCTTCTGGAAGGCAATCCTGGCACGGGCAAGACCACGATCGCGTTGCAGTTCCTGATGCAAGGGGTGCGCCTAGGCGAAAAAGCCCTTTACGTCTCGATGTCCGAGACGAAGGAAGAGCTTGAAGCCACGGCACGCTCCCACGGGTGGGATATATCCAGCATCGAGATCCACGAGATGGCAAGCGTTCACGATTTCGTCGAGTCCGATCAACGCCAGAGCCTGCTTTATTCATCCGACCTCGAACTGGATGAAACCACGGAGTCGATTTTCAACAGGGTTCGGGAAACCAAGCCAAACCGTTTCGTAATCGACAGCCTGTCCGAGTTCCAGCTGCTGGCGCAAGGGTCCGTGCGTTACCGTCGGCAGCTTCTGACCCTGAAGCATTTTCTTTCGCGCCAGAACACCACAGTGCTGTTGCTGGATGACATGACGGCAGACCTGAAGGACCGCACCATCCATAGCATCGCGCACGGCGTCATCCACCTGGAAGAGTTGTCTCCTGTGTATGGCGCGGAACGGCGCCGGCTGAGAATCGTCAAATACCGCGGCATGCGCTTTCGCGGCGGGTATCACGATTTCGCGATCAAGCAGGGCGGTATCTCCGTCTATCCCCGCCTGATCGCGGGGGAGCACCGGCGCACGACGGGCAGCGACCTGATCCTCAGCGGCATCGGAGGTTTGGACAAGCTTCTGGGTGGCGGGATCGAACGGACGTCCAGCCTGTTGCTGACCGGACCGTCCGGATCGGGCAAGACGCTTCTTGCCCTGCAATACGCAATGGCGGCCTTGCGGCGCGGCGAAAAGGTTGCGGCGTATATCTTCGACGAAGATGTCGAGGCGCTGAAAAAGCGCGCTCTCCTGATCGGACTGGATTTTTCCAGCGCCATCGAAGACGGCCGCCTGATCCTGGAAGGCGTCGACGCGGCGGAACTGACGCCGGGCGAGTTCACGTATGAAGTACGCGATCAGGTGGAAAGCAATGGTGCAACGACGGTGATCATCGATAGCCTGAACGGCTATCAGCAGGCGATGCCGGAGGAACAGTTCTTGTTGCTTCACCTTCACGAGTTGCTGGTTTACCTGAATAGGCAAGGCGCGACCGCCATCATGACACTGGCTCAATCGGGTCTGGTCAGCGAAGACCTCAAGTCCGATGTTACCGTCACGTTTGTCAGCGACACGATCATCCTGCTGCGGTTCTTCGAGGCCGCAGGCCAGGTGCTGAAGGCAATCTCCATCGTGAAAAAACGCAGTGGACACCACGAAGCGACCATCCGGGAGTTGAAGATCCAGGACAGCGGTGTCCATGTGGGCGAAGTCATGACGCAGTTCAACGGATTGCTGGGCAACATCCCGGTCTTCACCGGCGCACAAGACGAGCTGCTGAAGTCCTGACCTCAGATGCCCCAGAGTACTTTTTCGGAAACCATTGCAGTATTGGCGCCCTACGGCCGGGATGCCGATCTCGCGTGCAAGATCCTGACGGAAGCCGGGATCGATGCCATGGCCTGCGCTGGCGTCGCGGACCTGACGGCGCGGATCGCGGCAGGAGCCGGTGGCGCCATCGTGACCGACGATGCCCTGCGCAATGTCGACGTCACCGACCTGGCGCACTGGCTCGCGTCACAACCATCATGGTCTGATTTTCCATTCATATTATTGTCGGGCCGCGAAGCCAGGGCCATGCGCAATGCCGAAGCCATTCGCTTGAACGAAATCCTGGGCAACCTGACCTACCTGGAGCGTCCCTTCCATCCGGTAACGCTGGTCAGCACCTGCGTGTCGGCCCTCAGAAGCCGCCGCCGCCAGTATGAAACGCGCACGCACCTCGCCGCCATCCGGGACGCGGCCGAACGGCTGGACGAGGAAAAGAAGCGGCTCCAAGC
>CALMVH010000160.1:0-9549 GCA_937873165.1 uncultured Rhodospirillales bacterium | reverse complement strand
GAGCGTATCCTGCGCCCCCCCATTGTGCCGACCGAAACCATCGAGGATTATGACCGATGGACCGCCTACCATGCGGATGGGCGGCGTGTCGAAGCCGCGAACTATCCGTTGTCACGCGCGTTGACCCTGGGCAAGGCAATAGACGGGGAAGATTATCTTTACAAGCGTGGTGACGGATCCCAAGGTTGGGTTCAACTAAGCGCAGCACCCATTCGCGACCGCGATGGCGCGGTTGTGGCTGGGGTTGTTTCCATCGTCGACATCGACCGGCAGAAGCGCACGGAGGAAAACCTGCGCCGGAGCGAGGCGGCGGTGCGAGAGAATGCAAGCCAGCTGGAAACGATCGCTAACTCCATCGATCCCATCGTGTGGGCCAGCGATCCCAGTGGTGAAATCGTGTTCATCAGCGCGCGCTGGAACGAGTTCACCGGCCTGGACAGCCCCAGCGTCACGACCGACGACTGGTTCCAGCAAATCCACCCATCCGACGTGGAGGAGGTGCGCGCACGGTGGAGACATTCGGTGGCTAGCGGGCAGACATACCTTGTCGAGTATCGGCTAAAACATCACTCAAGAGGGTTTCGCTGGACTTTGGCGCGCGCCCTGCCGCAACGCGACCCGGAGCGCAGGAGCGCAGGATCGCACGATGGTACGGGACATGCACCGACATTCAGGACATGGTGGAAGCGCGCGAAATCCTGGCGCGCTCCCGCGCCGAGTTGGAACGCGAGGTCATCGAACGGACCGAACGGCTCACCGCGACAGAGTCACGCTTCCGCACCTTGTTCGAACATCTGCCGCTGATGGCGCTGCTGGTTCGCGTCGGGCCGGGCGAGGCCATAACCTACGAAGCGGTGAACAGCGCAGCCGAACATTTCCTGGGGTGCGAACCCGGCGCGTTGATCGGACATTCGCTGACCGATGCGATGCCCGAATCGGCGGCGAACGAGCTTGCCGCGCATTATCGCGAAGCTGCCGCGACCGGGCGGGTTCAGCGATACGAGATATCCCTGACGCTTGCCGGGGCGCTGAAGACCGCTGAAAGCGTGATCGTACCCGTCGATGAAATCGACTCGGCGAGCGAGGGCAAGCTGATCCTGATCAGTTCGCGCGAGGTCACGGCCGAACGCGCCATCGAGGAACAACTGCGCCAGTCGCAAAAGATGGAAGCGGTCGGACAGTTGACCGGCGGCATCGCTCACGACTTCAATAATCTTCTGGCCGGTATTTCGGGCACCCTGGAACTGATCGGCCTGCGCATCAAGCAAGGCCGGTCGGGCGAGACCGACCGTTACCTAGGCGCAGCACGATCGTCGGTAGACCGAGCCGCCGCGCTGACGCACAGGCTCTTGGCATTTTCCCGGCGCCAGACCCTCGATCCGAAGCCGATCAACATCAACGCGCTTGTTCATTCGATAGAAGACCTGCTGCGGCGCACCATCGGCCCGACCATCAGTTTCGAAACGGCATTGTCCGAAGACTTGTGGGCGGCGTTCTGCGACGGCAACCAGCTGGAAAATGCCATTCTGAACCTTGCCATCAATGCGCGGGACGCCATGCCCGACGGTGGACGGCTGTTCATCGAGGCACGCAACACCGATTTGGATGAAGCCTATGTCGCAACCCAGCGCGACGTGAAGGCAGGCGAGTACACATCGATCCTCGTGACCGACTCCGGGATCGGGATGCCACCGGACGTGGTCGTGCGCGCGTTTGACCCCTTCTTTACCACCAAACCCCTGGGACAGGGCACGGGTTTGGGCCTGTCCATGGTATTCGGGTTTGTGAAACAATCTGGGGGTCATGTCCGCATCTACAGCGAGGTAGGCCATGGCACCACCATCGGCATCTACCTGCCCCGTTACCACGGCAGCGGCACGACCCGGCACGCCACGGGACGGATCGGCAAAATCGGAAAGCCGGGTGATGGAGAATCGGTCCTGATCGTGGATGACGAGCCGACGGTGCGTATGCTGGTAACCGAGGCGTTGGAGGAACTGGCGTACAAGGTTCTTGAGGCAGGGGATGGCCAGAGCGGCCTCGATATCCTGCGCGGTGGCCGCAGGATCGATCTGCTGGTGACGGATGTCGGCCTGCCCGGCGGCATGAACGGACGCCAGTTGGCAGACGCCGCGCGGCAGATACGGCCAAACCTGAAGATACTCTTCATCACGGGCTACGCCGCGAATGCCGCTGTCGGCAACGGGCTGGTCGAGGCGGGCATGGAGATCATGACCAAGCCCTTCGCCATCCAGGCGCTGGCGAACAAAGTCAGGTCGATGATCGAGGCCCCATAGCTGCAAGATGGGCCAGCGCCGCCGTTATTCCGCGTTTGCTCTTCGGCAGGTAGCGGTGGAAACCGCCAGGCAGATATCGGAATGCGTGGGCAAGAAGCGGCAGCCTGGTTTCCGCCACCGTGACAATGCCGTCGTTGTCGCCTTTCAGCAGCGGGTTGAAGCCGTAGCGGCCCAGCCCGCCGGCCACGACCAGAACCGGCGTGTCCGGAACAGGCAGCGTGGTTACCGCACCCGCCAGCACATCCGCGCTGGCGGGCCCGAAGAACGCCTTGTAGCCGGGTATGTGCCGCAGCATGCGCGCCAGGCTGGATCCGCCGTTCGGTGTCCCGAAAAACACGACCGGACCACGCGACAAAGGCAAGGGTACGGCCCACAGCGCCCGGATCAACAAACCGCCATAGCTGTGACCGATGAACGAGACATGACGGATTCCATCCTTCGCCATGGCTTCCATAAGCGCCGCCACCTGCCGCAGGTGATCGTCCATGCCTTTGAACAGGTTGGGATACGCTACGTTCGCCGTTTGATACCCTGCCGTATTCAGGCGTGACTCCAGGGTCTTTAGGAGCGTCGGAGATCCTGCCAGGGAGTGCAGCATCAGAACAACGCGGTCGTTTTCCCATTGGGGCGCTGAGGCCGCGAACCACGCAAGACATGGCTCGGCCTCTCCCGTCAAGACAACGCGGCCCAGCCCATCGAGAACTCTGAATGTACCGTGTGAGGTATGTGATTGCACACGCCAGCCCGCCCGAATACGGATATCCGCCCAATTCTGAAAGCGCTTTGTGTAGTCCCAAACCACAAAGTTATCCATTACTAACATTTTCTTGCATTCTTTCCTGCACAGCGTATATGTTATCAAACACTAACACAGGATCTTCGCGATGCCATCGTTCCTCAAGTTGATTTTGCGTCTGCTCCTCAGATTGCTTTTTGGCACTCGCATCGCGGGAGTCGAGACCCTGCCGGATCATGCGATCATCACGCCCAACCATGTCAGCTACCTTGATGCTGTCCTGCTGGCCGCGTTCCTGCCGGGGCATCCCGTGTTCGCGATCGACACGCGTCAGGCGCAACGCTGGTGGATCAGGCCGCTTTTGAAATTTGTAGATTCTTACCCAATCGACTCGGCCAATCCGATGTCGATGAAAACAATGATAAAGCTGGTTGCCTCGGGCAAGACGTGCGTGATCTTTCCCGAGGGCCGCCTGACCCGCACGGGTACGCTGATGAAGATCTACGATGGCCCGGCGATGATCGCCGACCGGGCCCGTGCGCCGATCGTGCCCGTCCGCATCGCGGGTGCCGAGTTCTTTCCCTTGACGCACCTGAAGGGCATCATGCCGTCGCGTCTGTTTCCGCGCATCCAGTTGACGGTGATGCCGGCGCGCACCCTGCATGTGGCGGACGACATCAAGGGACGCCGGCGGCGGCAGATGCTGGGAAACCAGCTATACAATGCGATGTCCGACATGATGTTCCAGACCTCGGGCTACCGCACGACCTTGTTCGATGAACTACGCCGCACCGCCCGCGAACAGGGATACGGGCGCGCTATCCTGGAGGATACAAACCGCAGCCCCCTGACCTACAAGCGCCTGGTGCTGGGGGCGCATGTCCTTGGCGGACGGCTGTCATTGGGAACGCAGGCCGGCGAAGCCGTCGGTCTGTTGTTGCCGAACGTCGCGGCGACGGGTGTCGCATTTTTTGGATTGCAGGCTACCGGCCGCATTCCCGCCATGTTGAACTTTACCGCCGGCGCCAGCAACATCGTGGCCGCCTGCGACATTGCGCATGTGGCAACGGTGGTGACCTCGCGCAAGTTCGTGGAACAGGGCCGGCTGGAGCCGGTAATCGCCGCAATACAATCCCGGCGCATCGTTTACCTGGAAGATGTGCGCCAGCAGATCGGTTTGACCGACAAGCTACGCGGATTGCACCGGCTGAAGCAGAACCGCCCCTCCCTGGCAAGGCCCGGTGACCGCGCCGTGATCCTGTTCACGTCCGGTTCGGAGGGTACGCCCAAGGCCGTTGCGCTCAGCCACCAGAACATCATCGGCAACATCCGCCAGATCGCGGCGCGCGTGTCGTTCTCGCCAGCGGACAAGGTGCTGAACGCCTTGCCCGTGTTCCACTCCTTCGGCCTGACCGGTGGTTTCCTGCTGCCGGTGCTGTCGGGCGTTTCATGCTTCCTGTATCCGTCGCCCCTGCACTATCGCATCGTGCCCGAACTGGCCTACGACATCGACGCGACCGCCATGTTCGGCACGGATAGCTTCCTTGCAGGGTATGCCAGGGCCGCGGCGCCCTACGACTTCCGGCGGCTGCGCCTGGTCGTGGCAGGGGCCGAGAAAGTGCGCGACGAAACCCGCGCAACCTGGATGGAAAAGTTTGGTATTCGCATCCTGGAAGGCTATGGCGCGACCGAGACCTCGCCCGTGATCGCGGTCAACACCGAGATGCAGAACCGCACCGGCACGACAGGCCGCCTTCTGCCGGGCATGGAGGCCAGGCTTCGACCCGTGGAAGGAATCGAGACGGGCGGCAGGCTGGAAGTGCGAGGCCCGAACGTGATGCTGGGTTACCTGGACGATCAGGCCCCAGGCGGCCTGCGCGCGCCCGAGGAAGGCTGGTACGACACGGGCGACATCGTGACCATCGATCCCGAAGGCTACATCCGCATCGAAGGCCGCGTGAAACGCTTTGCCAAGATCGCGGGCGAAATGGTGGCGCTGGGCCGGATCGAGGAAGAACTGCGCAAATTGTGGCCTGATAACAAGTTCGCGGTGATCGCGATGGCCGATGCCCGCAAGGGCGAACAGCTGTTGCTCGTGACCGACCGCGCCGAAACCTCGCGGGCTGCCATCGCCGATCATTTCAAAAGCCGGGGGCTGCCCGAGCTGATGCTGCCGCGCACGATCCGGCCGGTCGAGAAACTGCCGCTTCTCGGCACCGGCAAAACCGATTATCAGGCGGTCAGGGATCTGGTCACGAAGGCTGAAGCATGACAACGAAACTATTCTCGATCGGCTGGGGATTGATGGGCGTCAGCGCCGTTATCGTGTTCCTACTGGCGCTGGGCACGGTGCTGGGGTTCACGCGCTGGCAACGCATGGGCCGTCTGTCGGTCATGGTGGTGGCCGTGACGATCCTGCCGCTCGACAGGTGGGCGCTGCTGCCGCTGGAAAAACGTTTTCCCCAGTTGACCGAGCTGCCTGTGCATGTCGACGGCATCATTGTTCTGGGCGGCCTTGCCGAACCCGAACCCAATGGCAGCATCGGCCTGAATGAAATGGGCGAACGGCTGACGACCTTTGCCCGTCTGGCGCATGCCTACCCGCAGGCCAAGCTGGTGTTTACTGGCACGTCGCCCGCCGATCCCGTGCGCATCAGCGAGGGCGAGGCGGTACGGCAGACGGTGCGCGACATGGGCATCGACACCGGCCGCATGACCCTTGAGCCGAAATCCTGGGATACCTACCAGAATGCCGCATTCAGCCATGCTTTGCTGAAGCCGAAACCAGGCGAGACCTGGATCCTGGTGACATCGGCCAGCCACATGCCCCGCTCGATGGGCGTGTTCCGCCATGTCGGCTGGAGTCCGGTTCCCTGCCCCACCGGCTACAAATCAGGACTGCGGTACACGATCAACTTCGCAGATCGCCTGGTGCATCTGGATCTTGCATTCCATGAATGGGTTGGCCTGGTTCTTTACCGCCTGGAAGGCCGGACCGACGTGTTGTTTCCCAAGCCCTGATCAATCGTCCAGATGCTCTGTGGGGATCGTCTGGCGGTAACCAAAGACGCTTTGAATCCCATCATCCGAGGTTACGACGATCTCTCCATCGGTGCGGGCAGTAGCGCCCTGTTGGAACTCGGCTGCGGCCGCATATGCATCCGCTGCTTCAATGGACCGCATGGCCTCGCCTCGCCAGCCGACCTGAAAGCGTTGACGTTCTGTGACCCGTGGCTCAAGAGGCGGGATCGGCGCGAAATGGGTGGGATACACACGCGTCTGCGGGGGTGCGCTGGTATCCACGCTTTGAAACCAACCCTCCTGGGCCGGGGACCAGCGGCCAATGCAGCATTGCCCCTCAGGCAGGCGCAACAGAACCGGACCGTCGGGATGCGCGGCTTCGTCGATCGATATCCAGGGGTCAGGCAGCATGTTCGATTCCATGTAGCATACGGCGAAAATACAGGGCTTGTGAAAAAGCGACAATATGCTGCGGCTGCTTTGCCACGGCTCCGTTAAAATTGAATTGAATATGCTTTCGTTAACTATGGCTTCCCTATAGTCTGACTACAAGTCTGGCCTATGGGCGAAGCATCATGCAGGCAATGATCAGTCTTTATGAGTCGTACCAGGAAGCCCTGCATGTGGTACAGGAGCTGGAAGCCGTTTACGTGCCCAGCCGCGAGATCAGCTTGATTACGCTGAACGGCAAACGTAAAAAGCTGGACGCGATCGAGGAAGTGATCAAGACCGCGAAGAAGGGCGGCAAGAAACAGCCCATGATCGAGGCCGTTCCAGAACCCATCAACATCGCCCCGGACTTCAAAGCCGCTTTCTATGCCAGCCTCGCGCTGAAGGAACTGACCGGTGTCGGCGATATTATCGCGGCGGGGTGGCTGGTCGAACAGCATGTGGGGGAAACCACGCACGCGATCGCCGCCATCAGTATACAGCGCGTGCTCGACACCATGATCGAGACCGGCCTCAGCGATGAACACGCCAGTACCTACATCGAGGGTATCAAGCGGGGCGCGACGCTGATCGGGGTCAAGGTCGAACCGGCCCTGGCAAGCGCCGTGACCCGTATCCTGAACGAGGAGCATCAGCCCCTGCACCCGCATATGCGCGGTCATCACTACTGGCAGGGCGACATCCGGAACGACAACGAGAAGACCACATCGGCCGCCAACCGCATGTTGGCCGCATTGATCGTCGGACCGACCACATAAAAAAGGGCGCTGCCTTCCAGCAGCGCCCTGACAAGCCAACAAACTGCTTATTAACGGCGGTTGCCTACGATTCTAAGAAGTGCCACGAACAGGTTGATGAAGTCTAGATACAGGCTCAAGGCACCCGCAACCGCCAATTTGCCGTTCGACTGCACACCATAGCTTTCGCTGTAAGAAGCCTTGATGCGTTGCGTGTCATAAGCCGTAAAGCCTGTGAAGACCACAACGGCCGCGTAGGACAGCAACATCTGCAAGGCGCTGGAATGCAGGAAAATATTCCCGATGCTGGCGATCACCAGGCCTATCAGGCCCATGAACAGGAATGCGCCCATGCGCGACAGGTTGGCTTTCGTCACGTAGCCATACAGGCTGGTGGCGCCGAACATGCCCGCCGTGATGAAGAACACCAAGGCGATGCTTTGCTGGGCGTACAGCACGAAGATCGACGACATCGACAATCCCATGGTGGCGCTGAAGCCATAGAAGATCAGCTGTGCCGCCGTCAGGGACAGATTCCTGAGGCCGTAGCTCAACACCAGGATGAAGGCAAAAGGCGCCAGCATCACAACAAAGCGGGCGGGGGTCATCAGCAGCGTCTGCATCAGCGCGGGATTGTGCGCCGTATAGAACGCAACAACGCCGGTCAGTACCAGACCCAACATCATGTAGTTGTAAACGCCGATCATGTGGCGCCGCAAACCTTCATCAAAGGTGCGCGTGTCGGCGACGAAAGTCCGCCCCGAATAGTTATTCTGTCCGAATGCCATGGTTAGCCCCTATGGAAAAGCCTTACCGCGCCGAGCGGGTTACCTTTTAATATGAGCGCAATCCCATCCGGGTTCAATAGTCATAAAGCTGTCAGAAACCCGGTCCAGCATATGACACTCCCGCAGAGGCGGGACCGAACGCCGCTGGAAGGCGCGCCGCCGGCTTGATCCCGAACATCCGCTTGATTGCAGGATGCACCTCGGTGCGGTCGCCCGCGCGCTGGAAGTCGACCTTGCCTGGGTGAACAAGACCCACGCTCTGGAAAATCCTGCTGAAGTCGGTCACCGGGTTGTTGGCAGGCAACGTCTCGAGAAAACCGCGGTAGGGTAAATTTCCACGGCCGGGGTCGAGCAGGTCAGAAATCAACGGGACAATCCGATCACGGTGTTCCGCGTTCTCGCCGTCGCCTGTATAGGCCAAGTACCGGTTCCACTGGTTTTTTGGAAACTCCTTCTTGGCAATGTCGGCCGTCATGACGAAGGCAGAGGATGCCACCGTGCCGCCCGACATACCGTCGTTGAAATAGGTTTTCTCGTCGCAACGCTCCGCCCGGTCGGCATGACGGATGAAGACGTGCTGGACGTCCTTGTACTCCCGTTCGAGAAACAGTTTTACGGTGAGGGCAAATGCCTTGGCCACCAGTTTCCTTTGCGCGTCCATCGAGGCGGACACGTCCATCATGTGGAACATGACGGCGGACGTGTTCGGCTTTGGTACTTGCTCGAACCGCCTGTAGCGCAGGTCGACGGGGTCGATCCAGGGGATCGAACGCCGCTTGTATTCGATCCCGGCAACCCGCGCCGCCTGTTCGGCCACCTCGTCTTCGGTTCCACGCGCCTTCATGCGCTCCAGCGTTTCCTGCTCGGCCTCGAGCGTAGCCGCACTCGGACGCCCCAGTGCCAGACGCCGGGCAAAAGCCTGCCGGGCGCTGCGCTGGGCATCCATGCGATGCGGTGCGCCCTGCCGCGCATGCCCTGCGGATTGAACCGACATCTCCCGGCTTTTGCCAGAAACCTTTTCCAGGTTCGGCAACTTCATGTCGGCGAAGTACAAGTCCAGGAAATCTTTGCGGTTCAAGACAACGCGAATCGTGTCGCTGCTTTCGGCGCCGGTTCCCGTGCCCGAACCGCTTCCCGAACCCTTGCCAGGCGCGGAGCCGCTTCCCTGGCCCTGCCCGGCAGGGCGCTTTATCTGATCGCCGACACAAAGGTTTTGTTGCCGCCAAGGACCGTATTGCGCGTGCCCCTGGTAAAGACCGGATGCAGGCTGGGTTCCTCAACGGCGGTGCCCGGAATATCAACGATCATCTGGTCGTCGTTACCGCCAACAATGTTGGTTTTCTCGATCCCCTGCTTGACGATGGCTTTTCTGACATCGTCGCTCAGACGCTCGTAGAAGCGTTTTACATTGGGCAGGTTCTTGTTTTGCGGATTGGGCCGCCGGTCGATGATCGTTACTGTTGAGTCAAGGCGCGGAAACGGTGGCTCGAGAGACATGAAGCTCCTGAATCAGCAAAGCT